>JBAYOE010000001.1:0-33578 GCA_041678405.1 Sphaerochaetaceae bacterium
CGTATGAACCTGTTGGCAGACAAGTGTAATAGCGGGCAGTCCCTGTCGAATTGTTGAAATCAAATGCAGAGCTTACATCCTGTTCGACTTCTCCCTGAGCCTTTAGCTTAAGAATTAAACCCATATCGGAAAAAGAGGTCTCTTCCCAGTTAAATCCGATATCGACATACCCCTCACCGCTGAATTGATTTAAGTTAATCTCAACAACATTTGCCCTGGTAGTCAGATGGTGTGTTTTAGAACCGGTGGCTATGGTTGTTCCCTGTTGATTGACCCCCTTAACCGTGATATTCCATGTCCCTATTACTAAAGAGTTAACCTCAATTTGAGTACTGTTGGTGGTTATCGAAAAAGAGCTGGAATTAGGCCCACTGCCGGTTACTATATAACCAGTGATTGATAAACTTTCTCCTTCGGGACTGATGACTTCGCGGGTCGTAGACCGTAAACTCTCATCGACGCTAAATCTCATTCTGAGATTCACTGATTGCTGTGCTTCCTGGCAACCAAATAGGAAGATTATGGAAAGTAAAACCAAAGCTATGCTATAATAAGGATACTTTTTCATATAGGCCTCCAACGACTATATGCCTCGGTAAGCCAAAATGCTTCAAAAGTAAAGAATCCTGATTGAATTAAACATTGGATGGTGGTAAAAAAGCGGTATGAAACTTAAAAACGTATTAAAACCTTCAGTTGTCGTAACCTCTCTTAAAGGGGAGACTAAAGAGGAAATCATCGAAGAGCTTTTAGACATTTTAGTCAAAGACAAACAGGTAAAAGATCGCCATGAAGCTCTTAAAGATCTTGTCCAACGGGAGCAAAAGATGTCAACCGGAATTCAATATTCTGTAGCGATTCCCCATGCAAAGACTAAAGCCGTCACTAAATTGGCTGCCTGCATCGGAATAAAAAAAGAGGGCATTGATTTTGCTTCACTTGACGGAGAGCCGAGTAAAATATTTATTATGACTCTCTCTCCAGTAGATCGTGTCGGACCGCATGTTCAGTTTTTGGCTGAAGTAAGTATGGTTTTAAAAAGTAAAAAAGCGCGTGAGATTCTTTTGGAAGCTGAAACAGCTCAGGACGTTTTGGCAGTATTTGGTCTGTGAGAAAATAATATGACAGAGAAAATGATGATTCTAGTCCTCCAATTGGGGGTAATACTGATTGCTGCAAAATTAGGCGGATGGTTTTTTTCCAGAAAACTAAACCAATCCCAGGTTCTTGGAGAGTTAGTTGTTGGGATGCTTTTGGGGCCGCACCTTTTGGGAGCAATTCCCTTGGGCTCTTTTGGCCCTCTGTTTCCTCTCCTCGAGGGATCCGTTGCAGTTTCTGCTCCTCTTTATGCCATCTCTACCATAGGCTCGATACTGCTTCTTTTTACCAGCGGCTTAGAAACTGATTTGCCGACATTCATCCGCTTCAGCGGAAAAGCAACAGTGGTAGGATTGGGGGGAGTGGTAGTTTCTTTCTTTTTGGGAGCGGGACTGACGGTACTGCTCCATCCGGAAATAGGGTCGATAATGGCTCCCGAAGCACTTTTTCTGGGAACTGTTATCACGGCAACGTCAATAGGAATAACTGCTAGAATTTTACAGGATAGCCGTAAAATTTCAACTCCTGAAGGGGTTACCATTTTAGCAGCAGCAGTTTTAGATGATGTGTTGAGCATTATTTTGCTTTCGGTTGTCGTGGGAGTATCAGCTGCCGAAATGGGCTCAGGCTCAGTAGTCTTTTCGGAAATAGGATTCATTGCCCTGAAAGCAGTCGGTTTTTGGTTAATATGTATGGTTTTGGGGATTTTCCTTGCCCCGAAATTCACCCATAAAATGAAGAAATTCGAGTCTATAAGTCTCATTGCAGAGGTCTCTTTTGGGATAGCGCTCCTATTAGCCGGATTTTCGGAGTTATCGGGACTTGCAATGATTATCGGTGCTTATATTACAGGTCTTGCCCTCAGTCAGACAGATGTCGCTTTTGAGATTACCGAGCGGGTCAAGGTAGTCGGAGAATACTTTGTTCCGGTGTTCTTTGTTGTCATGGGGATGATGGTCGATTTTAAGAGCATGAAAGGAACTCTCGTTTTTGGAATTCTTTTCAGTATTTTAGCATTTGTCGGGAAACTGATTGGTTGCGGTCTGCCGGCTTTATTTGTCGGTTTTAATCTCAGGGGAGCCTATCGGATTGGTGCAGGGATGTTGCCCAGGGGAGAGGTTACTTTAATCGTAGCCGGTATAGGGCTCTCAAGCGGAGCCATCGGAGCCGATATGTTTGGAGTCGCGGTAATGACAATGCTCTTAGCCTCTTTTGCAGCTCCTCCGTTTTTAATACACTCTTTTAAAGGGGGCAGCGGTTATAAAAAAGAGGTCGGAAAACCAATAGCCGAAGATATTACAACTATAGAATTGGAATTTCCCTCCGAACGGACTGCTGAATATGTGAGGCGTTCTTTAGCCGTTGCTTTTAGAAGCGAAGGATTTTTTATTACAACGATTGAAGGTTCGATTAGAAGTTGGCAAATTCGAAAAGAACAACAGGTGATTGTGATGAGTAGGGTAGGAGCTAAGTTGGAATTATCGGGTAAAAAATGGGATGAAGGTTACCGCAGATTGATGCTTTTTGAAGCACTGGTAGAGTTACAGGAGTTTGCCGACAGTCTCAAGGGGATGGAAAAACCCGAAATGATGGGAGCCTCTCTTGTTATGGATATATTTAAATCAGAAGAGTAGAAAAAGAAGATGAAAACACTCCTTAAAGTTCTCCTGTTACTGGTCTTTGGTCTTATAGTATTTTTACCTATGAGAGGAGTTTCAAGAATCCTCTATTTAGGTCTGTATATTTTATTGGCTATAATACTTGTTTCTTACTACGTTGTTGCCTATTGGGTCAGTAAGAAGCATGCCGCAAAATATATGGAAGGTTTTTCCCTTTTTGTCTCTAAAATTCCACCTATGAACAGTGAAGATTTTATCAGAGGAAGGTTGGTAATAACACCAAAAAAAATAGCTCTTTTTCAAAAAGAGAGTCTGATGAGATTAAGAGAAGTTTGGAGTGTTGCTACGGCGAAAGTCGAAAGTTACACAACTGCAAAAGTGATGGGCAAAAGAGAAGGTTTGATTTTAAATCTCGGGGACTCAAAAGAGGCTAAGTTTATTATCCGTAAAGCCGATAAAAAAAGCGAAAACATAAAAAAAGGGTTAGGCTGGTCAGATAATTAAGTAGATAGTGCTAGCACTAAAAGACAATTGTTCTCCCAAATGGGTCTTGGTAGGCTCTTCTTGGAGAGACAATGAAATACCTACTGCTTATTATAATTTTATTGATACCACTAAATCTAGCTGCCGAACAAAAGAACGGAATCGACTTTTTTGTTACTGCCGATACTTTTGTAATCGATGCCGCTTGGACAAAACAAGTAGCCATTAAAGTTGGTTTACAGTTAATTGAAAGCAGCGGTGTAGGGGTTAAACTCCCCTTTAATTTTGTTATAGACCGCAGCGGTTCTTCTGAAGCTATTTTTGAGAGTGCATTACAGCTTGTTTTCTACCCTTGGCAAAAAGGACCATTCATCAATCTTACTTTAGCTCAGATAGATCTGTTTATAGGCCCTTACCTTCCCCCTCAAAAAATCCACTATCTTAATGAGATAGCTTTCGGCTACACATACCGATTTTTGCCCAGTTGGTTTGTTCAACTCTCACTCCTATACCGCGACCCCTCAAATACTTTCATCGAAAGCTTTGAATATATAAACAGTCATATCCCTTCGTTTCAGAAGTTCAGATTTTCTTTGGAGTTTGGTTGGAAATTTTTAACTGTTTCTGCCAAAGAGGAGAAATAAGGAGGTCTTTAAGATGAATAGCAAAGCTTTGTTTACCGATTTTGTCTCTATTGTGGTTCTTATTTGCCTGTTGGGGTGCTCTTTGGCTCTGGATGTAACACCAAATTCCAGTGTTAACGAGTCAATTATGATTCCCGTAGTGGAAAGGCTTTTGAATGACCAGTTGGAGGTGGTTACCCCTGTATTGGAAGAAAACGGAGAGTTATCGCTAAACAGTCGTTCCTTTTTACTGAATACCAGCGGTAAAACAGTTATTGAAAATATGCTAAAAGAGGAAGGCGGCTCAGACTATCTGAGTTTTAGTTATGCTGTCGCATCCAATCAAAGCAGCGACTCTCTCTTAAGAGAAGCGGCAAAAATAGTCCCACAAGAGGAATTTTCCCTCTTAGCGGAAGAGATGGTTAATACTGAAAGATCCCTTTTAAATTCAAGAGTTTTGGAAAGCAGAGCCATTCCCCCCAGCCAAAGAGCCGACTTTTTAAGGGATTTGCAAAAGCTTGTCACAAAAACATTGGTTCTGATGGTTGCCGGTATTATATATGCCTGTATTCCTAATGTTATCTTTTGGGGTAAAATCACTGCGGCTGCAGCTGTCAGTGTTGCAGCCGGTATTGTTGCCACAACGGTTATGAGTTTGTATCGCTACTATAAATACAGTGACAAACCTTTATCACAAACATTTCAAGAGTGGATTATTGACGTGACAACAGACCCTACTGCCGCTTATGCCGTGGCAGCCTCAATGACGGCTGTAGGTAAAACAATGACTAACGGACCGGTTGTAACCGGATTGATTATCATTGTCTTCTCTCTTTATCAGGTTATGGATTTGGTAAAGCCGCTTTTAAAAAAATATAATTTTGACGCCTGATTCTACAGTTTGGTTGCCCCGCCTATTTAAATGTGAAATAATGCTCCTAAAGTTGGTAGTTAGGAGCATTATTTATGAGACAAAACATTGTGAACCGTTTTTTGAGATATGTGAAAGTCGATACGATGAGTAAGCCGCAATTTATCGACAGAAGACCCTCAACAGAGGGGCAAGTTGAACTGTTAAGCATAGTTAAAAAAGAACTGTTGGAATTGGGGCTTAACGATATTTTTTTAGATCCCAACGGCTATTTGATAGCTCGGATTCCTTCTAACCTTCCCAAAGGGAAAAGGGCGCCGACAATAGGTTTTATGGCTCATGTCGATGTTGCCGACGATATCATGGGTGACGGAGTTAAAGCTCGCTTAATCGAGAATTACGACGGCAAAGATATTAATCTTAACGATAACTATACTCTTAAAGTAGAAGAAAATCCTCACCTTTTAAACCATATAGGAGAGCAAATCATTGTAACTGACGGAACTACGTTGCTCGGTGGTGATAACAAAGCCGGTGTTGCAATATTAGTCTCTTTGGCAGAACAACTTTTTAAAAGTCAAAGAGAACACGGAGAGGTTGAACTCATTTTCACCACAGACGAAGAGACGGGGCGGGGAATGGATGATTTTAACATAAAGCTCTTAAATTCAAAGTTTTGTTACACTGTTGATGGGTCGGCCAAAGGGGAGGTGGAAGCGGAATGTTTTAACGCAGCTACAGTTAGAGTCAATTTTTATGGGGTTCCGTTTCATTTGGGGGCAGCAAGGGGTAAAATGGTTAACAGTGTTGCCATGGCAGCCTCTTTTATCTGTGCTTTACCCCGCAATGAGAGCCCGGAAGCAACTGACGGAAGATACGGCTACTACAGTGTTGATGACATTAAAGGCTCAATAGAGAATACTGAAGCAATCTTTTACCTCAGAGATTTCGACTTTGACAACCTTACAAGGAGGATAAAAACTTTAGAAAAACTGGCTAAGGTCACCAAAGAGTTGTTTGTAGGGGGCGATGTTGAAATTGAGAGTGAAATAGTTTATCGCAATATGTATGATGCGATAAAAAAAGAGCCTAAGGTGATGGGTAATTTATTTGCTGCAGCTAAAAAACTAAATATTCCTTTAACCGAAAAAATCATCAGAGGGGGTACGGACGGTGCCAGGTTGGCTGAAATGGGCATTCCTGCTCCCAATATTTATACCGGCTCATACAATCTCCACTCCCGTTATGAACATGTGGTTGTCTCAACTATGCTTGAGGCCGCCAAATTGGTTGAAGAGCTTGTTTACACATGGGCAGGAGATGAGTGTTGAAAAAACTCTTTTTTCTCCTTTTTTTCTTACTCTCTGTCCAAAGCCTCCTTTTGGGATCAATTTTTGTCACTGCCGATGATTATCAGCTAAAAGAGAAAACCGAAGAGGTATTTTTAAGGGAACTCGGGTGGAAAATTGATTATGCCAACAAAGTATCGGTTGAGCTTAAAAACCTCTCTTTAAATAGAGATATCTTTATTGATAAAGAGTATTTCAGTGCAATTTTATCTGTTACGGCAGACAGAACAACAAACAGCTTGGAGTTCTCCTTTTTGATCGGCGAGGATCAAGAGTTTTTAAAACTGTATGAGAAAAAACTGGTTGATCTTATCAGAGAAAACTCTTACCGTTGGTTTGATTTGGAGAGTGAATATAAAATAGACGATGTTTTGGAAGCGGGTTTTTGGAGTGTCGCAGAACAGGAAAGTTTCTTTGTGGGTGAGAGGATATTTTTAGAAGATTACAGAAAAAATGCGATTGGGCTTTTAACGGTCAGCGATAAACAGAATTTTGAAAACAAGACTCTCTATGAACTAAAACCTCTCTGGGCAAAGCAGAGTATAATAAAAGGGATGCCCCTCAGCGCCAATATGGATAAAGGCTCTTCTGCAGTCTCTCTGCATCTGTTTGTAAACAAAATAGGAATCTCTTTTTCCTACGATACCTACTTTAAAGGCTCTCTCTTTAGATTTGTTGGTGAAGCGGAAGCTTCTGTCGATTTTTACTCTTATGCAGTACAAACTCTCTTTTATGGGGGCTTCTTAAGAACATTGTCTTTAGGTTCTTTAGCTAAAAAAGAGAGTATAGGGAAATGGTGGACAAACATCAGTTTTACTGCAGCAGTTAAACTGGGGGTGGGATTTGCAAAAGAGGGTCAATTTAATTTTATTTATGGTACAAAAGGGACTTTAGTATTTTCTTATCACAGTTGTGCACGTCTATTTTATTCGATAGGACTCTCTTACAGGTATCTGTTTGACAGTTATGTGAGTGATTTAGAGAGCTTAAGTATAGTATCATCTATAGGGTGGTTATGGTAAAATCTGACAAAATGAAAAAACCTATTCTTCTTGTAGCGTTGTTAATAATAATCACTCTTTTAAGCGGTTGTACAAGTCTGTCAACTTGGATGAAATCAAACGTTGAAGGGGTGCCCATTTGGGTATATGAACGCCCTGCTTCACGGACTCAGATTTCAATAGTTGCCAAAGGGGATTCGGACAGTGAAGCAAAGGCAAAAGTATTGGCCTACGAATCTCTTTTACAACAGATATCGAATATGATAGGTGAAGATGTAACGCCTCTTTATATGGCTCAACTGACAAAGAGTAAAACAATTGACCGCTATAGATTGAAAATCAGTCAGGAGTTTGTTAAGAAAGAGGAGAATAATGTCAGTATTTGGATTCTGGCCACAGCCGAACGCTCCTTAATCGAACAGGCCCGTACAGCAGCCGAACTCTCTTTACTTGAAAGAGAGAAAGAGATTGAGAAGTACGATAAAGAGGCTGCCAAGAACTACCGCGAGAATAAAGATCTATTGGCTTTAAACGGTTATATAAAAATGGCGACTCTTGCCACACTAAGATCTAAATACACATTTGAAAACTCTGTAGCCAAGATTAAAAATATTTTACAAAAACTTAATCTCTCTATAAGCCAAACAAAAGAGGAACTTCCAATTACAACGGTTACGCTGCGCAGAGGAGCCCGAAGACTGTCAGCCAGGGTTAAAGAAGCTGCTGTTGTTGCCCACTATTTCAATCACGATGCTATGGGAAATTTATATGAAGCTCACCACCGTTTTGTGACAGATAACAGCGGGCAGTTTGTTTATAGAAATCTCAGTCCCACGTTAGTCAGAAGCGGCCAAATCTGCTTTGAACTCGACTTAAAAGAGGCATTGGAACCGTTGAAAGAGATAAACAGGGATGTTTATGAAGAGTTGGTTGGGATTGTTGAAGGGAAGAAAGTTTGTTTCTCCTATTTCAGAGACCCTATAGTTGCCCAAAATTCTCTTGTTGTTGCTATTGGCGAATATTCTCTCAGAGGCCAGCTTCTTGACTCAAATACCTGTGCCACCGCTGTAAAAGAGTATTTTGAAAAAGATGAGATAGAAGTTTTAGTCGAGAACGGTTTTGAGCAAGAAGAACAACTTTTTGAGTTCATCGATAAAAAATACTCCCCATCTTTCTATTTGGTCTACGGTAATGTAGGAATTACCCAAAGCAGAGAGGGTGAGCACAACTCATTAGTTGCTGTTTCCGGTGAGATTAATCTTATTAACAGAGAGACAAAAGCTTTAATAGGATCAACTCAAAGTATCTCAGCTGTAGGGATAGGTTCAACTTTGCAGGAGGCCCAAGATGAAGCTTTTTATCGACTGGGTCTTATCGCAACTTCGTTAATAAACAGGTTTCTTTACCGCTAATCTAAAAAGAGTTTCGGGTCGTTTGAAATAATCGCTAAAACTCCCATATCCAGAAATTCTTTACCCAGTTTTACATCATCTACAGTCCAGGTGATAACAGGGAATCTTTTTTTAATCACCTTCTTGGTTACTAGCTGGTAGTGGGGTTTCAAATGGGTCGGTTTAGCTATAAAGCGTCCCCAACCTCTTCTTAAAAGAGGGGGAACTTCTTTATCCAGACTGTAGATAACAGCAGTGGGAAGAGCTCTTTTAGAAATTTTGTTAAAAGATGCTACCACAAAAGGATTGAAAGAGCTGATTAAACAGTACTCTTGCAGAGAGTACTCCCTGATTAAATCCCAACACATTTGAGCCAACAACTCATTTTTATAACCTTTGGCTTTTAATTCAATATCGTAATAGAGTTTATTGTTGTGCTTTTTAAAAAGGTCGTTTAGGAGGGGAATATTGCCTTTGCCAAATTTGGTTTTGACTTGCAACTTACTCAACTCTTCGTATGTTAAATCCTCGACCTGTGCATCGAGACCAGTAAGTCGCAATAGGTTGTGGTCGTGAATTATTACCAACTGGTTATCTTTTGAGAGATGAACATCAAACTCAATTGCGTCGATTGAGTTCTCCACACATAAATCAAACGCTTCCATGGTGTTTTCGCATGCTTTGGTAGAGTAACCGCGATGGGCCAAAATAAGGTTTCTTTCTCTGCTGTTAAATACGTTCATAATGCAAAGCTTCTTAAAAGATTAATTTCATCAGCCCATCGACTGGGGTCGTTGGTTTCTAAAATCAGGGGAATATTTTTAAAGCGTTCATCCTGCATTAAAAGTCTAAACGGCTCTAATCCAAGATTACCCTCTCCCAAGGGAGAGTGGCGGTCGACTTTGCTGTCGTAACCGCTTTTTGCGTCATTGAGGTGAACTCCCATCAATTTGTCAAAACCGATAACTGATTGAAATTGTTGAGTCACATTGGTGAAGGTCTTTTCAGTTCTTATATCGTATCCGGCTGCAAAAATGTGGCACGTATCGATACAAACTCCGATGCGCTCTTGGTATTTGGAAAACTCAATGATTTGGGCAATTTCTTCAAATGTTTTACCCAATGCCGAGCCTTGACCGGCAGTGGTCTCAATCACAGCATATACACCCTCAACTTTTTCTAAAGCAGTGTCTATTCCTTTGGCAATAAGTTTCATGCACTCAACTGGTTCTATTTGATTAAGGTGGGCTCCGGGGTGAAAATTAAGCCGGTCTAAGCCTAACTGTGCGACTCTTAACAGCTCGTCGGTAAAAGCAAGGACACTTTTCTCCCACTTCTCTAATTCGGGATTCCCAAGGTTGATTAAATAGCTGTCATGGGGAAGAACTTGTTTTGCACTAAAATTCCCTTCAGCCATTTTTGTCTTAAACAGTTCAATTTGTTCTTCGGTTAAAGCAGGGGCACTCCACTGCTTCTGGTTTTTTGTAAAGAGGGCAAAAGCGTTGGCACCTATGGCAATTGCATTCTCTACTGCATTGTAAGGGCCGCCTGCGGCACTCACATGGGCTCCAATGTAGTGCATTCTAACTCCTTTTAGTCGAGACTAAGGAAGATTCCATCCCTTGTCAATTAAAAAACCCCGTGTTAAGTTCTTTCAGTACGGTTAAAGGGGGAGGACTATGGTCCCTGAAGAAATAAAAGAGCTTAACGTCGGTGATGAATTATTTGGATTCATCCTTAAATCTATAGATGTGATAGAAGAATACAGGGCAAAAGGGTATTTGTTTGTCCATAGGCTGACAAACATGGAGGTCTTTCACCTGAAAAATGACGATAAAGAGAATTTCTTCTCTTTTGTATTTAAAACCCCGCCTGTTGACGAGTGCGGAACTGCCCATATCATTGAACACTGTATATTGGCCGGCTCAAGGCGTTACCCCATAAAAGACCCCTTCATGGAGCTTTTAAAAGGGTCGGTGAATACCTTTATGAATGGGATGACCTATCCCGATTACACAATGTATCCCGCAGCAAGTCCCCTTGAAAAAGATTATTATAACCTGTTTAAAGTTTACTCGGATGCCGTTTTTGACCCTCTGTTAAGGAGAGAGACCTTTTGGCAGGAGGGGATCAGATTAAGTGCAGATGAGAATCGGAATTTGAGTTTTGACGGTGTAGTTTTTAACGAAATGTTGGGAGAACTCAGTGAACATGACTCAGTGGTCGGTCGGCAAAGCATTAGGAGTCTCTATCCAGACACTCCCTATTTTTATGAATCAGGAGGAACGGCAGAAGAGATAATACATCTTAATTATCGCCAGCTTGTCGGCTACTATGCTCAACACTACCACCCCTCAAACTGCCGCCTTTTTTTGTATGGAAATCAGGATGGTGCACTGGCTTTAAACCATTTAGAGGATAACTATTTGGGTAACTATGCCAAAACAGCCGCAGTCGGAGCCTCTGCTTTGGCAAAAGAGTGGACCAGTGAACAGGAGGTATTTACCACCAGCGGTTCCGAAGGAGAAAACCCATTTAAAAATAATGCTTCCATTACCATTAACTGGGCTACGACAGCTTTAGAAAACCCGTTGGAAGTCATAACACTGCAGACACTGGTAGATATCCTACTGGGAAATCCGGGAGCACCTTTATACAAAGCGATAATAGAGAGCGAACTTGCCAAAGATATCTCTCCTATCAGCGGGATGGATACCAGCTTCAGGCAGATGCCTTTCAGTGTCGGCTTTAAGGGAATCAATATTGAAGATAAAGAGCAAGCCCTTTTGCTTGTGTTAAAAACGCTGACGAATTTAGTTGAGAAAGGTATCGACAAAAGACTAATATCCAATGCAATAAAAAGACAGGAATTTTACCTTAAAGAGTATTCCAGTGATGTCCCAATCGGTTTTAGAGCCCTTAACAGAGCTCTTAGAGGATGGCTGAATGAGTTGCACCCAACAACCACAATTGGAGTACAAAAACCGTTACAGGAGCTTAAGAACATCCTTGAAAAAGATAAAAGGTACTTTGAAAAATGGATTAAGAAAAACCTTTTGGAGAACAAGCATCGCTCGTTAGTTGTAGTGAAACCCGACCCGTTATTTAATGAACAATTGGAAGAGACCATAAATAAACGGCTGACTGAGATTAAAGGATCTTTGGAAGAGACGGAATGGGAAAAGTTAATCGAAGACAATAAAAATTTTGAAGCTTTTGAAAATTCCAAAGAGAGTGAAGAGGCAATAGCTACAATCCCGCGTTTAAACAAAGAAGATTTACCCAAAGAAATTCGAGTTTTCGAACAACGAGAGGAGAACATTAACGGTGTAACCCTCTATCTCCAAAACCTTGATACAAACGGAATAATCTACACCGACGGATTTTTTAAAATTGAGAATCTCAGTTTTAAGGAATTAGTGAATATTCCGCTACTTATCAGGATGTTACAGTTAAGCGGGGTGGGAAAACTCAGTTATGATGAGATTGCACTGAAGATAAGGGACAAAACAGGCGGTCTTTCTCTGTTTTTGGAGACCTCTACGGTTCTGGGGGATAATAAAGAAGAGTTCATTGCACTGGGTTTTAGATTAAAAGCTCTTAAAGAGGATAATTCTGAGGCTTTAAATCTCCTTTCCGATATCCTGCGAAACTCCAACTTAGATGATTTAGAACGACTTAAAGCTACAATAAATGACCTAATCAGTAGTTTCGAATCTTCTGTTACTTCAATGCCGCAAATGTTTGGATCCCAAAGAGCCTCAGCCTCTTTGTCACCTTTGCTCTATAAAAATGAACTACTAAATGGAATCAAGCAGTGGTTGCATCTGAATAAGATTGATTTGAAGAGCGATGAAGAACTAAAAAAAGTCTCTTTATCCTTAATTAAGCTACGGGATAAAATAGTAAAAAAAGGGAACTTAATACTCCACATCTGCAATGAAACAAAGAATGAGCAAGAACTTTTACCCTTTATTACCTCGTTTGAGCAAGAAGAAAAGGTGGCAAAAAAAAGAGCTGAGCAACTTCCTATTTTAAAAGATATCGAACTTTTCAGAATTCCCAGTCCGGTTAGTTTCAGTGCCGTCGTTTCTCTGAGTGCGAAAGCGGGAAGCCGTCTTCAGGCTCATCAGACAGTTTTAGCCCATGTGTTGACTACAAATCATTTGTGGAACCAGATCAGGGGAATCGGCGGAGCCTATGGGGCATCTACCCATATAGATATGCTAGAAGAGCTGATTATTTTTACGACTTACAGAGACCCTAGGATTAAAGCATCGCTTAATGATTATTTTGAGATACTTAAAGAGATTTCAAACAAAGGGATAGAACAAAACATTTTGGATAAATCGATTATTAATATTGTCGGAAAGGAGATTCGTCCTCTTTATCCAAAAGAAGCTTCAATGATTGCTTTCAGGCGTAAACTGTACAACATAACCGATAATTTTAGGTCGGAGAGAAGATCATATCTGCTTGATACAAGTATTGAAGATATTAAAAATGGAGCTAAAGCAATATTGGAAGCACTGGAGAATAAATCTAAAACTGTTGTAATAGGCTCGCAAAAACTTTTTGACAAAGACTCTTTTACGGTCAAATCGGTTAAACTTCCTCTTTAGGTGTGACTACGGGAGCATCGTTAAGTTCTTTGCCTACAGCTTCTCCCCAGATGCGTGCCAGGTGGTTTAATCCGCCTGGGTCTTTGACCTTTAGGACAAGGCATCGGCGGATACTGGCTAACCCCCTGACGATATCTTCGGCAAGGGCTTTACAGGTTGGGCTGCCACACAGACCACAATCTATACCCGGAAGGACATCCTCAATGCGGCTTGCTTTTTCCATCTTTTTAATGGCTTCTGATGTGTTCACATCAAGCTGCAATGAGTTGATAGGTTTTACTCTGTTGTACTTAATGTTTCTGATTAAGTGTTGCCCGGTTTTCATAATCTCATCTTTTAAGTTCTGAGGCAGGTCATTGGGCAGTTTTGCAGCATGATGTTTCATCCTCTCAGTCGCCAAAAAACGGTTACGGGGGGTTAATATTCCACCGCTACAGCCGGTTGCGCAAGCTCTGAGTTCCAAGAAATCGAAATTTTTAGACCGTTCATCTTCTAAAAGCTCCAAAAATTCAATGACATTGTGCAATTCATCGACAGAGAGGGTTCTGCCCTGCATCAAAGAGCTTTCTCCCTTCGTCAGACTCCATAGGAATGCCCCTTTTGTGACCGGCGGAATTTCAATTTTTAACTTACTTAACCGCTCTTTCTTACCGGTGGAAGAGAGCTGCTTTTTTATTAGATTAAAGATGTAGTCGAGGTTTAAGCCTCCCTGTATCAGCCCGCTTGTCGCAGAGCCGGGAGTCTTTATTTGGGCGTACTTCGCCGCACAAGGGGTAATATAGAAAATACCCACCTCTTTAGAGTTTGCTCCTAAGGACTCTAAATAAGATCTCACATACAGGGCAGTTATCTGAGCGGGAGTTCTGACTAAATTTACATTGGGTAAGAGATTGGGATATCGGATTTGAATGAGACGAACACTAGCCGGACAGTAGGAAGAGACAACGGGGTTTTGGTCGGCATAAACACTGATATTAGCTCCCAGGGTACGAAGAATATCGACACCGAATTCGCTGTAGTAGATGTGGGTAAATCCGACCTCTCCCAAAGCCCCGATGATTTGTTGCTCACTTATTTCATCCTCGAATTGACCTATTAAGACCGAAGGGATGAGAGCTACCCTGTATTGGTAGCTGTATATCTGATTAAGGTCGTTTTGTTCAATTATGATTGCACTGTGGGGGCAGACATCCATACACTGTCCGCAATCGACGCATCTTTCATAGTTTATACGGGCTTTACCTCCCGTTATTCTGATAGCTTCGGTGGGACAGACTTTCATGCAGTGGGTACAGCCTTGGCAAATATTCTCTTTGACGGTTAAGCTGTGGAAAAATGTTTCGTCACGCATCATTGTCCCCTTTAGCGATATTGAAAACCAACTTTATTATTGTCGGATTGTCTTTGGCGGTATCAATACTCATCTCATCGCAGTTGTTTTTAATATTAATTAAGCCCATTCCTGCTCCAAAGCCCATCTCTCTGACCTCTTCACTAGCCGTTGAGAACCCCTCAGTCATTGCCAACTTTAAATCGGGGATACCCGGTCCGGTATCACTGACTATAATTGTAATGACCTGTGGATCGATAAGGCATTCTATCTCTCCTCCATAGGAGTGGGCAACCACATTAACTTCGGCTTCATACAAAGCCACTATTATTCTTTTGATGTCCTTTGGATCCAAATTCAGTTGCTTTAAGGTTCCCTTTAGTGCACTGGAGACTTTCCCCGCATTTGCAAAGTCCCCGCTGGAAACCTGATAAATCTTATTCATCAAAATCTCCTAGTAGACAGGTTTTAAACCGTTGCTAAAGAGTAAACCACTTGACTTAAACATGGAATAGGGGGTTGTTATTACGGTAATTCCGTGCTCTTGGGCTAAATCCAACATGGTTTTTGTCGGTTTTTTGTTTCTCACAAATAGAATTTGGAGGATATCGGACATCTCGGCTGTTCTGATGGCTTGGTTGTTCGATAACCCTGTTATTAAAAGGATATCATCGGCTAATAAGGTTAAAACATCACTCATTAAATCAGAAGCAAATCCTAAAAGAACTTCCCTCTCTAAATTATCTTCTCCGCAGAGTACAGTTCCGTCAACAATTCGGACAACTTCGCTCAATTTCATCTGCAAAACTCCTGTAACCACTATCTTAACTATTTAATTTACCTGTGGAAGGTTTATCGGTTTCCAGCTATACTGTAGCATGATTTAACCACTATGAGGAGGATAATGTGTTCTATGTTGGTTCTTTAGACCAAGGGACAACCAGTACCAGGTTTTTCTTGTTTGACAATCAAGGAAAAGTTGTCGCTTCAAGTCAACTTGAGCACAAGCAGTTTTTTCCCCAACCGGGGTGGGTGGAACACGATGCGTCAGAGATCTGGGAAAACAGTGTTGCCGTTATTAGTCAAACTCTGAAAAAGATAAAAATTAAAATTACCGACATTAAAGGGTTGGGCATTACAAACCAAAGAGAGACAATAGTTGCTTGGGAACCCGAGAGTGGAAAGATCAGACACAATGCAATTGTGTGGCAGGACTTAAGGGGAACAGAGTTAATAAATAAAATCAAAGAGACTGAAGTAGGCTCTAAGATAGCTCAAATAACTGGGTTGGTTCCGTCGCCCTATTTCAGTGCCGCTAAAATTGCGTGGTTGTTGGATAACGATGACAGTCTGAAAAAAGATGCCCAAAACGGAAAAGTTATATTTGGAACAATCGATACATTTTTGGTTTGGAATTTAACCGGCGGACCTAAAAAAGGGAGAATTGTGACCGATGCCACCAATGCCAGCCGTTACATGTTGATGGATATCGAAACACTGTGTTGGAGTGACGAACTGTTGGATTTATTTGAGATCCCAAAAACAGCTCTTCCCGAGATAGTCAGTTCCTTTGGGGAAGTTTATGGCTATACCACCAATGAAGGTCCCTTTGGTACAGAGGTTGCTGTCGGCGGAATTTTAGGTGACCAACAGGCAGCTTTGTTCGGACAAGCCTGTTTTAAAGAGGGGCAATGTAAAAGCACCTACGGCACAGGTTGTTTTTTGCTGGCAAATACCGGTGAAAATCTTTACCGTTCAAAAAGAGGCCTTTTAAGTACGGTTGCTTATAAAGAATACGGTAAAAAAGCCGTTTATGCTTTGGAGGGCTCAATCGCCGTGGCCGGTTCTCTAGTTCAATGGGCCAGGGACAACCTTAAGTTGGTAAAAAGCGCCTCCGAACTGGATCAAAAAGCAATGGAAGTTGATGACTGCGGCGGTGTTTACATAGTACCGGCATTTTCCGGTCTTTTTGCCCCATATTGGCGCAGCGATGCCAGAGGCGTTATAGCCGGACTGACTGGGTATGTGACAACCTCCCATATCTGCAGGGCAATCTTGGAAGCAACTGCATTTCAGGTAAAGGACATCTTTGATGCTATGCAGGAAGATGCTAAATTGGAGATTGCGAGTCTGAAGGTAGACGGGGGGATGACAAACAGTCGCCCGTTGATGGAATTTCAAGCCGATTTACTGGGGATTCCGGTTATTAGACCGGATGTTTTTGAAACTACTGCACTCGGGGCAGCTTACGCAGCCGGACTTAGTGTCGGGCTTTGGAACTCTTTGGACGAACTGACCGTTTATTGGAAAGAAAAATCGAGATGGCTGGCATCTATGGACCAGTCAGTTAGAGAGAAAAAAATCTTGTTTTGGAACAAGGCAATTGAGAGAACCCTTAATTGGGAGACGGAGTAAAGAGAGTGGCTGATTCTTCTTTTTTAGCTTCTGCATGGTCTGTTTTAGCCCCAATAATTGAAATAGGGGTTTTAACTTATATTTTTTATCGCTTTCATACCGCCGTTGCCCAAACAAAAGCCCAACAGATTGGTAAAATTGTCTTTATCTTAGTTGCTCTTTACAGTGTTTCGAGAATTTTAAATCTAGTTACCCTTTTATGGTTGTATAGGTATATGACTATTCCGATTGTCATTTTTTTGAGTGTTGTTTACCAGCCTGAACTTCGGAGGGCTTTTACCCAAATCTTCAGCGGACGCAGCGGTCTTTTCAGAATTGGGACAACTACCACAAGTGACCAAATTGACATTGTTCTGAATGCATGCAACGTCCTTGTCTCCAAAAGAAGGGGAGCATTAATAGTCTTTACCCGTCATTTGGGAATCAAGGGGATAATAGATTCGGGAACCCGCCTTAACGCAGATCTCTCCTCAGCATTGATTCTGACTGTTTTTGACCACGATACCCCTTTGCACGACGGTGCTATGGTAATTCAGGGGGGTAAGATTTTGGCAGCGGGGTGTTATCTCCCTCTCAGTGAGCAAACCGATATTAAAAAGAGCTTTGGAACCCGTCACCGAGCTGCCCTAGGCCTGGCTGAAGAATCTGATGCAATTGTTTTGATAGTCAGCGAAGAGACTGGGGCCATGAGCCTTACTTACAATGCAAACCTCTATTATGACCTAGATGCCCAGACTGTTAAAAGGATGCTTTTGGCTCTGTTCAGTTATCATGATATAACGCCTCAACAGATTTCGGAGGATAATTCAGATGAACAGTAGTACTTTTTGGAGAGCCCTAACTAACAACTGGACTGTGAAAGTCTTCTCCCTATTACTGGCAATAGGAATATTCTTCGTCGTCAATTATGCCACAGTGGATCAAAAAGTCATTGAAATACCCCTGCAGATTGTGATGCCACAAGATTATGAGGCTATAAGTACGGTTCCCCCAAATGTTAACCTTATTATCAGGAGCGACCCTCGTTACACCCGTTTGGTGGATCCTTATGATTTTAAGGCAAAAGTTGATTTCTCTTTTGTTCAGTCTGACGGAGTTTCCAGCTCCCCGGTATTATTGACAAGTGATTCAAACTATAAATCAATGAATCTTTTTTTTACTACCGACCCGGAAATTATCAGAATATACTTTGTTGCCAAAGAACAAGAGAGTACCAATGATTAGAGGTATCGGTTTAGATGCAGTTTCCATCAGTCGTTTGGCGAATAAGAGATTATCCGAATACGCCATAAGCCGGCTGTTTCACCCTTTGGAAGTAGAACAAGCCAAAGAGTTGAGTGTTGATGAGCAACCACGTTTCTTTGCCTCCCGTTTTGGAGCCAAAGAGGCTCTGGTAAAAGCTTTAGGGACTGGATTTCGGGCAATTTCACCCTCTGAGATTTGTGTTGTAACCGATGATCTGGGTAAACCCTCATTCTTTCTAGGAAAAGAGGTTGTTAAAAAGCTTTGCTTGGAGAACTCAACCATTCATCTCAGCCTAACCCATGAAGCTGACTTAGCTTTGGCCTTTGTTGTTGTGGAGAGTTCAGATGTCTGCTAATAAGTGGTCTCGGCCGACATATTTTCCGCTGGATGAAAACAAAAGGAGAATAAAACTAGTCGTCAGTTACGACGGGACAAATTTTTCGGGCTGGCAAAGGCAACAAGGGGTTCGCACCGTTCAACAAGAGCTTGAAAAAATTCTTCTCAAAATTACAAAAGAGGAAACAAGGGTACATGGGTCTGGCAGAACCGATGCCAAAGTCCATGCCCTAGGCCAGGTAGCTCATTTTGACACGTCCAATAAGAGTATACCACCAGAGGTCTTCTCTTTGGCAATTAATCAACTTATCAGCAGCGATATCAGGGTACTTGAAAGTTGTGAAGTTACCCAAAATTTCCATGCCCGCTATACTGCCGTTAAAAGAACATACCGTTATCTGATAAAAGAGATTAAAGATATCAGGCCTTTTGATGTAAACAGAGTGTCTAGAATAAGGGAATTTCCCCCTTTGGAGCTCTTAAACGGGTATGCAAAGACAATTTTAGGGAGTCACGACTTCTTGACATTCGGTGCAGCAGCCGACCAGAGTATCTCAACAATCAGAGATATTTATATAAGTCATTTCTTTTTTGAAACCTGTCTGTGGAATCAAAAAGTGTTGGTTTACGAGGTGTGCGGTAATGCCTTTTTAATGCATCAAGTTCGCTCAATGGTGGGAACCATGCTACAATTAGCCGAGAGGAAAGAGACCGTTGAGGAGTTTGCGAAGCGACTTGAAGCAAAAGATCGTCAAATGGCAGGAAGAACGGCAGCAGCCCACGGATTGTATCTTTATGGAATTGAACATGCAGATTTATGATGACCGGGAAAAAAGGGAGCAGATTGCTAACTCTTTAGAGGCTACCTGGGAGCTCTTGGAAGAGTTGAAACTCTATATAGACCCCACTTTAGAAGCTGACAACAAGAGGCCCCAATTTGAAGAAGTTGCCCTACAGCTGCTACCCGATGCGAAAGAACAGTTAAGTAGGCTCTCTTTAAGCCAGTTAGAAGAGGTTTCAAAAAGCTGTCAACTCTGCCCGCTTGCCAAACAGCGAAAAAATGTTGTCTTTGGGGAGGGAAGCGGCAATGCCAAACTTATGGTTATAGGAGAAGCTCCGGGTGCTCAGGAAGATGAAGAGGGACGTCCTTTTGTCGGAAATTCTGGGCAATACTTAACTTCATGGCTTAAAGCCATAAATTTAGACCGGGAAAAATCAATTTACATAACCAACATAGTGAAATGTCGTCCTCCCGGCAACAGAGACCCGCATGAATCTGAGGCAGAAAAATGTCTATCCTACCTGAGACAGCAGATTGCTTTGATAAAGCCTGATTTAATATTGTGTTTAGGCAGAGTAGCTACCCATTATTTGCTCAATACGAGTGCTTCATTATCCTCTATGAGGATGAAAATACATCGCTTTGAAACAATTAGTACTATCGTTACCTACCATCCCAGTGCAGTGTTACGAAACCTCTCTTTGAGGAAAGAGGTTTGGGACGATTTGCGTTTAGTCGCTAAATTTTTAAATTTACCGGCAGGAAACCGCTAAAATGTACATAGATGTGGTGATTAACCGACCCTTAAATATGCGATTCACATACAAAGAAGGAGAGAGTCTGAAAGCAGAGGTCGGCTTAAGAGTTGTGGTTCCTTTTGGCAAACAGGATGTTACAGCCTACGTAGTGGATACCTTTTTTGAACTCGCCGATGTCTCATACGAAATAAAAGAGATAAAAAGAGTTGTTGATGACCAACCCCTTTTTGGTAAGAAGGAGATTGAGTTAGCCCAATGGATGGCTAACTTTTATCTGTGCAGCGAGGGGGAAGCCCTCAGTTTAATGATACCCGGAGGCAAAAGGGAAGTTGACTTACCTCATCTGCCGGTATCAGATGAGATAAACCAACAAGACTCTTTTGAGCTCTCTGATGAGCAATCAGTTGCCATAAAGAATATAACGGCAGCAAAAGAGGGCCTTTTTTATCTATGGGGAGTGACCGGTTCGGGAAAGAGTGAGGTTTTTTTGTCGGTTGCCGAAAGCGTTATAGCCGAAGGTAAACAGGTAATTTATCTGGTTCCCGAAATTACATTGACACACCAATTGGCAAAGCTGGTAACAAACAGGTTTAAAAATAAAGTAGCCATTCTTCACAGCCAAATGAAAGCTTCGCAGAGAATCTCGGCTTGGCGTAAAATCCATCGGGGAGAGGTAAAGGTGGTTATAGGGGCTCGCAGTGCAGTCTTTGCCCCCTTTAAAAATCTTGGTTTAATAATTTTAGATGAAGAACACGAAAATTCTTATAAATCGGGTTCAACTCCCCGTTACCATGCCCGTCAGGTTGCCCAAAGGAGAGCCTCTGTCGAAAAAGCTCTATTGGTTATGGGCAGTGCAACTCCCTCTACTGAAGCTTTTTTGATGATGCAAGAAAATAGAATTGTCAAACAGACACTTAGCAGCAAAGTCGCCGGTGGGAAAGTGCCTCAAATGGTTATAGTGAACATGCTCAATGAAAAGAGGATTCTCTCAAAAACATTGCAGCAAGAGATTCATAAAACTTTGGCCAATAAAAAACAGGTAATTCTGTTTCTGAACCGAAGGGGATTTTCTTACTATTTCCACTGCAACAGTTGCGGCTACTCTTTGAGTTGCCCCCACTGTTCGGTTGCCCTTACTTTTCATAAACATAAAAACCAACTTGTATGTCACTACTGTGGTTATAAAAAGAGCCCTGTTTCAGTTTGTCCAAACTGCAACTCGGTCGATATCGGTTATGGAGGGTTTGGAACCGAGATGGTTGAGCAAGAGGTAAAATTGTTCTTCCCAACGGCAAAAACAGAACGATTGGATACCGATTCGGCAACGGACAAAGAGAAGGTCGGTGAAATTCTAGATAACTTTCGAGACGGTAAAACAGACATTCTATTGGGCACCCAAATGGTTGCCAAAGGGCTAAACTTTCCCCTCGTTGATTTGGTTGGGATTGTTCTTGCCGACAGTTCACTTAACCTTCCCGATTTCCGATCTCAAGAGCGGACATTCTCTTTGATTACCCAAGTCAGTGGGAGAACCGGACGTTTTAACGATGCCGGAAAAGTAATCATCCAAACATTCAACAGTGACAACAGCGCAATCAGATTGGCAAAGGAGAATTTGGTTGAACAGTTTTATTTAGAGGAACTCCAACAAAGAAAAGAGACTAACTTTCCCCCCTACAGTCGTTTAATAAATTTTGTCATCAGGGGCAAAGATAATAAAAAATGTGCATCGGCAATTGAACAGCTCAAAACAGAGATAGATAAAGCAATATTTTTGACAAAGAAAAAAGGTTCTTTTTTGGATGTTTTGGGACCGACCAGTTGCCCGATTGAAAAAATTGCAGGTTCATGGCGGTATCATTTGGTTTTAAGGGGAAATAACGTCGCTGAGATAATAAGAGTTGCCTCAATAGCAAAAGAGAGTTTTAAAGTTCCGTCGGCTCTCTATCTTGAGATAGATGTAGACCCTCTTCAGATTCTTTAAAACCTAAATTCCTCTTAATTAAAGGAAAGTGTTTTGCATGTCCCTCTATTGCTTTTAAGGGATCTTTTGTTTTTATGGCATCCAAAATTACCGTATGTTCATCGACAAGAACACTCATATCGGAATAACTTTGGTGGGTTTTTGCCATCTCCTTACGGGTAAATTTATCCAACAATTTAAATATTGAGAGAAACAAAGAGTTGTTTGTCTGTTGGATTATGTAAAAATGAAAATTATAATCGGCTTTTTGGATAGCATCAAAATCGTTTTGGGCAACAGCCTTCTCAATATTATTAAGTTCTTCTTCCAATCGGGCAATAATGGCAGAACCCTTCTCTTCATCGCTGTTACAGAGGCTGACTATATTTATGATTCCCCTCTGCTCAAAAGCTTCACGTAACTCCAGGATTTCAAAAATAGATTTCCTTTCCAAGATAGAGAACCATGTCAATAACTCTGCCGCAACAGTGTTGTTTTTAGAGAGGAATGTCCCTTTTGGCACTCTTGTCTCAACGATACCCAGATATTGAAACACTTTAATGGCCTCTCTGATTGAAGAGCGCCCTATCCCAAACCTGCGGGCAAGTTCCAACTCAGTCGGTATTTTATCTCCCACTTTATACTCATCACTGATGATTAATTCTTTGATGCGGAACATTGCCTCGGTTACCACAGATGTTTTTTTTATCTTTTCTTCCATATCCTTTAGCCAATCTAGAGATTACCACAACATCAGACATTTGCAAAGAGTGGTGCAATTGACGATGAGTAGAGTTGCAAGTATTATGTCACTATGTTGAATATTTGCACACTTGGTGATTTTGTTCTGAGAGAGAAAGGGAAAAAAGTTGAACAATTTGACCATGAATTAAGAGAATTAGTTGATTTGATGTTTGAGACAATGGGAAGTGCCGATGGCATCGGTCTTGCCGCGCCTCAAATCGGTCTCTCCAAACGCATTTTTGTTGTCGATACAAGAAACCCAAAAGAGCGGTTTGTTTTTATAAATCCCCAAATTATAGAGACATGCGAGAAGCAGGTTTACTATGAAGAGGGGTGTCTGAGTATTCCGGGGATGTATGCTGACGTGCTCCGAGCAGAAGAGGTTACCGTCTTAGCACAAGATATCGACGGTAAAACCTTTACAGTCAAAGCCGACGGATTATTAGCCAGAGTAATTCAACACGAATATGACCATCTTAACGGGATTTTATTTATAGACCGCTTGGACAAAGAGTCTAGGGATAAATTGGTTTCTGCTTATGAAAAATTAACAAAAACAGGGGGCTAGGCAGTGCCTTCCAAAGAGTTGAGACTCCTTTTTGCAGGTAATCCCGAAATAGGAATCGAAAGCCTCCGAACATTAAACGACAACTTTAATGTTGTGGGTGTTTTGACGAATCCCGACAGGCCGGTGGGTCGCAGCAAAAAAGCAGAAGCCCCACCGATAAAACAGGAAGCAGAAAAACTGGGCTTATCTGTCATCCAATTTGAGCGTTTGTTAAGTGAATCAAGAGCTGTAACTCGAAGTTTAGGGGCTAATTTTTTAGTCTCGTTTGCCTGTGGTCACTATTTTGGATCAAAGTTTCTCGGTCTGTTTGAAAAAGGAGCCATTAATGTCCATCCTTCACTGTTGCCCCGTCACAGGGGGTGTGCACCACTGCAATTTGCTATTTTAAATGGCGAAACAAAAAGTGGAATAACGATTCAACGGATTGCCGGTGAGATTGACAGTGGAAATATCCTAAATCAGATGAATTTTGAAATTGACGGTAAAGATACCTATCTCTCTTTACAGCAGAGAGTAGGAAGCCTCAGTGCTCCCTTTTTGGTAGAGACTTTAAAACAGATTATCAAAGGAGAAATAGAAGAGATTGTCCAAGATCATCAAAAGGCAACCTACACCAGATTGTTAACCAAAGAGGACGGTCTCATTGATTGGAATAAGAGTGCCAAATCCATCCATTGTCAAATCAGAGCCCTCTACCCGTGGCCGAAAGCCTACACTCTATTTAAAGATAAAACTCTGATTATCAGCGGTGTAAGTGACTGCTTGGAAAAAGTCGGCAAAGAGAGTGCCCCTCCCTGTGTTATCCCCGGGACGGTTTTAGGGCATGTAAAGAATCGGGGGTTGGCAATTGCCTGCGGTGACGGGATTTTATATGTTAATAAGCTCCAATTGGCTCAAAAAAAAGAGCTGGACAGTGCCTCTTTTGTAAACGGCAATTCTGAAATTATCGACTCGCTTTTAGGGTGCTGACATGGTCAAAAAGAGAGTTTTGATTCTTATTATTTTTGTGTTTGTTTTTTCTTTTATTCCCATCGGAACCAAAGACAGACCGACAGTAGCATTGGTTCTTTCCGGTGGAGGAGCCAGAGGTCTTGCCCATATCCCGGTAATTGAAGAGATTGAGCGTTTCGGAATTCCGATAGACATGGTGTTGGGAACCAGTATGGGGGCTTTGGTGGGCGGCCTTTATGCTGCCGGTTATTCCCCGTCTGATATGAGAAATCTGATTGAACAAACCGACCTAATAGGTGCCTTGGCAATTGCCACAGTTCCCCCATTATATACTCCGTTGCATGTTTTTCAAAAAAACAGGGAAAATTTATTCAGTTTTGAGTTTGACAAAGGGGGTTTGGGTAGTACCCCCAGTTTAATCGGAGACCAGCAGGTTCTAAATATTTTAAATAATGCCCTCTCAAAAATCGCTTATATAGATGACTTTGATCGTTTGGAGATTCCTTTCCGATGTATCGGTACCGATATAATAAGCGGACAAAGATTAATTTTTTCTCAAGGATCTTTAGTCAGTGCAATCAGAGGCAGTATCTCAATTCCTGTTCTGTTCAGCCCATACCCCATAGGGAAACATTATGTGGTCGACGGGGGACTTGTCGATAACATGCCAATCGCTTTGGCTAAAGAGATGGGAGCCGATATTGTCATAGCTGTCGATGTCAATGCAGTTGATTACGAAGTTGATGCTGAAAGTGTAAACTCAATAACTTCTCTCTTAAATCAGCTCATAGTTGTTTTGACTAAAAATACAATCACCAATCAAACACAATTAGCTGATTTGATTATCGAGCCACCTTTGTTTGGACAGACTGTGTTGGATTTCCACAAAGCAAGTGAAATCTTGCAGGTGGGTGAAGCTGCAGTTGAAAGTTACCAAGAACAGCTAAAGACAATAGCAGCAGTATTTGAGCAATTGGATGCTCTCGATGTAAAAGACCCAAACCGCCAAGGAACTTATTTTGCATTGGACGATGTTTATATTGCAACCGTTTCTCATAAAGCTTTAGATGTCAATATAACTGAATTTGATCTAAAACCATTTAATTCATTTATTGGTTACCCCTTTAACGACCTTCAAAAAGAGACAATCACCGCAATGTTTGACAAAATAAGGGAGAGAGAGCGCTATGCAACTCTCACTTTTGCTTACACGGATGCAATTCAATCGGTTGACGGCAAAATTTGGGGTAACTTGGAAGTACAGACAAGGGCTTTTGAGAAAAGAAGGTCGGAAGTGGCGGCAGGGGTTTACGGGTCGACTTCTCTTATCTTTGCTAAAGGAAACCAAGCTAAATTAGACTTTATAGGAGACCTTAAAGTTAGGTATTCGCTCTATTCGGTAGTTGATTGGAGTGTTGAAGTTGCCAACGAAGATGCTTTTAGCGTATTTACTGCCGTCAGTAAAAGGTTTGCAAAAAAGTGGGTCGGCGGTGTTGAAGTTGGATATGTGAGCGGTGGAATACATCCTACCAACCTCCGCTCCTCCTTTAGAGGGGTTGCCTTCAGAGACAGGGCATTTATCTCCTGTATAAGCATAAAATGGGATAATCAAGATACGACATTAATCAAACTAAAAAGTAATTTAGACTATGTCAGTTTTGGTAATCCCGACCTTACTATTAATAAAAAGGGCTTTATTCCTTCATTTTCGATTGAGGCATTATATTCAACTTTAACCTACGGATTTTTCCCCCAAGAAGGACTTAGAGGCGATTTTTTGGCATCAGGTGAATTAACAAAACAGTTTGATTATCGCTTGGCTGCCCAGTTTCTAATAGCAATTCCCATCAGTAATAACGACACAATAAGCTTTAAAGTAAACGGCAGTAGTGCAACTGCTACCCTCCAGCGCAGCAGTTCATACTACGATTATGGAGGGGTAAGGGGGATTGCCACTTATTCAACGACAACCTTAGTGGACCAGATGGTGCTACTCGGTTTTGATTATTACCATTTCTTCAAGAAAAAGCCCTTAGCGGTAGTTTTATACTCCTCGTTTAAGGGGGGCTTTAAAGGGGATATTGTCTCTGACTGTGTTGTTGAAACAACCGCTCTTCCTTTTTCCAACCTAAAGAGTTACGATTTAAGTGCTGCTGTTGCTCTTGGTTTAAGCTTTGCCACAACCGATTTACTGATGGGGGTTGCTTTGGATAATAATCTAAAAGTAGCTCTGTTTATTGAGGTTCTATGAAAAATATCAGCTACCGTAAAATTTTATACTGGGCAGGAGTGATAGCGTCCCCCCTGATTTTAACAGTCCTAATTATCTTAACCCTGTTTCCATTTAGATTAGATGAGAGAATTCTTTTTAAACTCCCTTATTTCGATAAAATTGCCCATTTTATAAGTTATGCCGCTTTTAGTTGTTGTCTCTTTTTGTCTGTCGCATTTGTAAAACTCGGCGATACTTTTAAAACCATTTTGTCTAACAATAATCTGAAAGCTATTATGGTAGTTCTCCTCTCCTCTTTAATAGGGCTTATAATTGAGATTATACAACCCTCCTTTGGCCGTTCTTTTGATCTTTTGGATGCATTGGCTAACTCACTGGGTTCAATATTTGGCCTTTTTATTGGTTCTCTGCTTTTGTTGTTTGGCTCAGCTTTAGATAAAAGAGGGCAGAATCTATGACAACAGTTGAGTTGGCTGTAAAAATCAGCGATGCAATAATTTATGCTTCACAGAATTTGGAAGAGTCTTTAGTTAAGAGACTTAACGAGTTTAAAGAGCATTATAAAGGGGATGATACCCCCAACTCAAAAGCCTCTTATCAGCTCTTAAAAGCTATCGATGAAACACTGAAGTTGAGTATTAAACACAACTTACCGATGTGCCAAGATACGGGTCTGACAATTGCTTTTATTGAATATGGCCAAGAGAGCCGTTATTCAATGGCTGAAATTGAGAAAGCTTTTAACAAAGCTCTGGAAATTGCCTTAGACAGAGGGAATATGAGAGCATCGATTGTTAAAGAGCCCCTTTATGAGAGGCAAAACAGTAAGACAAACTCCCCGGCTGTTATTTATTGGATACCAAAAGAGGGCCGAGAAGTGACAATTAATTTTCTTCTTAAAGGCTTTGGCAGTGAAAATTGCAGCTCTTTGGTTATGCTCAATCCCACCAGTACAGAAGATGAGCTTATAGAGACAATCGTAAAAAGTGTCAAAGCAGCCGGGTCAAAGCCCTGCCCGCCGATTGTTGTCGGTGTCGGTTTAGGCGGAAGCAGTGATCGGGCTATGTATCTCTCTAAAATTGCCCTGTTAAGAAGTGTGGGAGAACGTCACCCAGAAACAAGGTACGCAAACTTGGAGAAAAAAATCGAAACAGCCATCAATGAACTGCAGATAGGTCCCGGAGGATTTAAAGGAGACCTGACAGCCCTTGGGGTGGCTATAGAATATGAACCTACCCATATAGCGGGACTTCCTTTAGGAATCACAATCAGTTGTTGGGCTGACAGAAAAGGGAAGGTAGTCTTAAAATGAGTTACAAAGTGGTAAGATTGCCATTAACGAAAGAAGAGATCTCTAATTTAAAACCTTTTGACATGCTTTTGTTGGAAGGAAAACTAATCGTTGCCCGCGACCAAGCCCACAAGCTCCTCGCCATTCTTATTGAAAAAAACGAACCATTACCCCTTGAATTAGCAGATCAAGTTATCTATTACATGGGACCGGCTAAAAAGGGGAACAACTTACCAATCGGATCCTGCGGCCCTACAACTGCCGGTAGAATGGATCGCTTTACCCCTACATTGATGGATAGGGGAGTTAAAGTAACAATAGGCAAGGGGCCAAGAAATCAGGCTGTCGTTGAGTCAATAATAGCCAACAAGGGCCTTTATCTGGTTGCATATGGCGGCTGTGGGGCTTTATATGCAACAAAAGTAATAAGCCAAAAAGTTATTGCATTTGAAGAGCTGGGTCCCGAAGCAATTTTAGAGATAGAGGTTAAAGATTTCCCTGTAATTGTGGGAATCGATTCTCAGGGTAATTCAATCTACTAATTGGTTTTTGTGCTGATATTCTCAATTTTTTAACTCCTCTATTATGTTAAGTAGGCTTGTATAACTATCTACGTGATGGTATTTAAGATTGCCTGTAGAAAGCTCATTAAAAAGTTCTTGGCACAAGAAATCTTTGCCTGCTCAATAGGTCTTAAACTTAAACTATCTATGGTACCTTTAGTTTCTGCAATGAAGAAGATATGCTTAACTGTACCCTCGTAAAATGCAATCGTCCAGTCAGGAGAGTAATTGCCGACGGGTGTGGGAATATGGAAACCTTTGGGGAGTTTTGCATATACGCAGACTTCTGATGCCACATCCAAATCCTGCACAAACCGGCGTTCAATGTTTTGCTGCGCTATGCGTGTTTTCTCCACTGTGAATAATGTGCTGTCATACTAATCGTCAATTTGGTTATAAGAAATGCACTTATCATTGAATCCTTGTCCCGTAAATGCCTTAATAACCGCATCTGTTTGATATTGCTGTATTTTAAAATGGAACTTCATTAGCTGTCACCTGCCGTGATTTCATCTTCCTGCTCGTAGTAGTAGGAGTAGTCCACACCTTTCATAAACATCTCACGGTCATTTATCTTATCAGTTAAAGCATTTTGGAGCAGAGCTTTTATCCTTTGGGGATTTTTCGTGCTTTCTTTCATGGCCGCCAAATAATCTTTCTTATCAATTCTGCTCCAGTCAACACAGAGTTTCAAATTCTTTTTCAAAATCAAATCGAGCCAAATACGTGTGCTTCTGCCGTTACCTTCCATAAATGGATGGGCAACATTCATCTCCACGTATTTGTCGGCAATCTCATTAAAAGTGTTTTCCGCCATATTCTCAATACTGCTCAGCGTGTTTTCTAAAAACTGAACGGGTGCAAAACGAAAATTACCCTTTGCAATATTCAGTGTTCTGATTTGTCCTGCAAAGTCATATAATCCTCCAAATAGGTAGCCGTGTATTTGCTGCAAACCTTTTACTGTTCCTATTTCAATGGTATTAAGTAATGAACTGTCAAATAGCGCATAGGCTTTAGATTTGCTTTTGCCGTCAATGGTTTCATCGCTATATGTGAACCATTCAATAAAGCGATTGGCTTTTTTGCTTGGAAAATTTTTCGCAAGTTCAATAATGCCGTCATAATCAAAGCAATCGGTCGAATACTTCTTGCCGTCAGATGCCATCAATTTCAGTTGGGTAGCGCGACTAACCAACTGAAAATTCTCTTTTTTTAGTTTAAATTTTAAATATTTCCAGTAGTTTCTATTTTTTGTGTAATCCTTTTCGCCACGCAAAACACCGACAATATCAAGCACCGAAAACCACCATTTGGCGTTTTCATCATCCCAAACGGCACGAACTTCGCTACCATCAATAGTTAGTACCAATATACCATTGTCGCTTAATGATTGGTTAGCAATTCTTAAACTTACATATATCATGTTTGTAGCCTCTCCATTATGTTTTTACTCTGGCGTTACATAGCCAATTGCAGAATGAAGATGTGCACAATTATACCAGTTAATAAGCGTTTTTTATAGACTCCAACCCAGTTTCCGTTTAACATCATTTGAAGGGGTAGGAAAGAGAGGTAGTTATTGAATAAGTATTCTTTGGCCTTTGGGGTTCTGATTTTTGCCCTAACGTTTTCGGGTTGTGTGAGATCTTCTTCAAACGGTGAGTTACCGCCACCGGTCAATGGCACTAGAGAGAATTCAAGATCTATAGATTTAGGGAATCTTAAAAGTCCCTCATCTTTGGAAGAACGGTTCAGTTATACGTATGGATACCTCTTAATGGAAACCAGCATGAAAAATGTCCAAGACATTAATGTTGATTTCTTTATAAGAGGGGTAACAGATGCCGGTCTTAATCAGGTACCGTTACTGCCGGCTTCGGAGCGAAACAGTGTTTTGTATGAGTATCAACAGCACCTGATGCAAGAGGCTGCAAAAAGATTGGAAACACTGGCTAGAAATAATTTAGAAGATGCCGAAAGCTTTTTAGCAATCAACGGACAGCGCCAAGAGGTCGAAACAACCCTTAGTGGCTTACAATACGAAATTATAACTGAAACAGAGGGGTCAAAACCCGCAGCCCGTGACACCGTCAAAGTTAATTACAGATTGACTTACTTAGACGGCAGAGAAGGGGATGCCTCAATCAGGGGTATCCCAAGTGAATTCAGCCTTGATTATCTGATACCGGGTTTTAGAGAGGGGTTGATGTTGATGACCGAAGGCTCCAAATTTAGATTTTTTGTCCATCCGAGACTCGGCTATGGGCAGGAGGGGTCAAGCCGAATTGAGCCGAATACCCTTTTGATTTTTGACGTGGAATTGGTAAAGATTATCCCCTTTACAGATTAAGAATTTTCAATAAACGGTAAAGATTTTTTATTTCGTACGTTGGTTTGTTTATAGAATCACTGACCATATTGTACCGGTTAATCCAACAGCTATCGAGATTGCTGTTTATAGCTCCGGCTATATCGCTGCTAAGACTGTCGCCAATAACAAGGGGATTGTTTGCACTGTAGCCTGAGTTTTTTATTAAATCTATGGTTCTCTCAAAATACTCTTTGCGTGGTTTTTGAAATCCTATCGACTCACTGACGGCAGTAACAACGAAGTAAGAGTCGATTTTAGAAGACTTAAGGCGCCCTTTTTGTATATAGGTGATACCGTTGGTGATTATACTCATCGGAATATTAGTCTCTCTTATTTTATTTAGAACATCTAACGTGTCAGGATATGGAAAATCGGCTTCACTGAGTTTTTCTCCATAAAGTTGAGAGCCAATATTCGGGTCTTCGTCAATTCCATACTTCTCAAAAAAGAGTCTGAAACGTTCAACTTTTAGTTTTTCAATTGTAATTTTACCTAACTCATACTCAAGCCAGAGCCGATTGTTGAAACTACTGTAATCCTCAATAGCCTTCGCTGTAGGCTCAATTCCCAAAACAGTAAGTATCTCTCCCACGGCCCACTTTTCACTGGCCATAAAATCTAAAAGTGTCCCGTCAATATCAAACAGCAGATGATCGTACATATAATTCCTTTACAGAAAGGCCCTAATGGTGATACTTTCACTATAGCGATGTAATTAATTAGAGGCAACGCCCAATGTTTGTGGGAGGGAGTATGAATAAAAAAGGGGGGTGGATAATCCACCTTATTGTAGCGATTCTCATTATCGTATTGGGGATTTTTATTCTGGTAAGAAAAGATCTCTTTAAACAAGTTTTTGTTATTGCGATAGGGATAATACTCTTGTTTGCATCAATAAGAACATTGGTGACAATGACAAAGTACCCTTTGAGTAAATTTAACCGTAACTCAACTTTGACAAAAGGGATACTGGGAATCATTATCTCAATATTAGCCATAATCATGCCGATAGCAATCGGTGCTACTGTTTGGCGGGTTCTTCTGATAATTGTTGCAATTCAACTTGCTTTGGCAGCTATAGTCCTGATAGTTGATGCAATTGCCCTTAAATCGGCTGGATTGCCCCTATTGCCTCTGGTAATAGAAGCAGCCGCTTCTTTAGTTGTTTCGGTAGCTCTTTTTGCTTTTCCCCAAAGTGTTGCCGATTTATTGGTCACTATTTTAGGGGTTGCTGTGATTATAATCGGTATTGCGGCAGCTTTGATTGCCTATTTTTCACGTAAAAAGGGCCCGGTCGTTGAGGTTGAGGTATATTGACACAACCGATAAGCTAAAGTAGTGTGAAACATATGAAAAACAGAAGAGCAGTAACACATCATCATCTCTTTCGACGTTGAATTAAGATGCGTGTGCTCTTATTAATATTGAAAGCTCCGCATTTTGCGGAGTTTTTTGCGTTATGGAGGAGTAAATGGAAAAACCACTACGCCTGGCAATTCAAAAAAGTGGACGTTTAAGCGAAAAGTCACTGCAGATTATTAGAAGTTGCGGTATCCGCTTCGGTTCTGATTCGCGTCTGTTAAGAGAGGAGGCTGACAACTTTCCAATCGAGTTTCTCTATCTTAGGGATGACGATATCCCCCGCTACATAAACGATAAAGTAGCCGATATCGGAATTGTCGGAAGAAACGAGTACGATGAACAAAACTACCCTTTGACAGTTCATCGCGATTTGGGTTTTGCTGCCTGCAGACTCTCAATAGCAGTACCCGAGGGCTTTTCTTATAACTCAATTAAAGATTTAGAGAAGAAGAGAATTGCCACAAGCTATCCCAATATTTTAAAAAAGAAGCTTGCCAAAGAGGGAGTGAATGCTCAGGTATATGAAATATCTGGCTCAGTTGAAATTACTCCATCAATTGGAGTTGCCGATGCAATTTGTGATTTGGTCAGCAGTGGGGCGACCTTGGCAAGCAACGGACTAAGAGAGGTTGAACCAATCTATTACTCAACAGCTGTACTCATCGGACGTACCGATTTAGAAGAGGAAAAAGCAACAATTTTAAAGCGGTTATTGATGCGTATCGATGCCGTTATGAGAGCCGATGATTATAAGTACATCATGTTTAACCTTCCCAAAGAGCATCTGCAGGAAGCTGCCAAGATTATAGGGGGGATGAAAAGTCCCACTGTAACGCCTCTGCTGGATCCAAATTGGTGTGCTGTTCAGACAGTCGTCAAAGAGAAACAGTTTTGGATGGTTTTGGAACAGCTTAAAACCTTGGGTGCCCAAGGTATTTTAGTGACCGCCATAGAGAAAATGGCAGACTAGGATTAACTATGAAAAGGATTGTTGAACCATCTTTGAAACAGATTATTCAAAGACCCTTTCTAAACGATCAAAAAGTGGAAAAAGAGGTCGCAAAAATTATTAAAAGGGTCAGAAAAGAGAAAGACATTGCCCTCTTTTACTACAACCAGAAACTTGATAATAACCAAAACGAGAATTTGGTTGTTTCCAAAGAGCAGTTAAAAGAGCAGGCTGCATTAGTTGATGAATCTTTAAAAAAGGCAATTGAGATTGCAGCTAGCAATATTGAAAAATTTCATAAAGAGCAGGTGATTAAGCACCCAAAAGTTAAAATAGGGGAGGGTATTACCCTTTGGCGTGAGGACAGACCAATCGAAAACGTAGGAATATACGTTCCTGGGGGCTCTGCCCCGCTGTTTTCCTCCCTTTTAATGCTAGCCATTCCAGCCAAGATAGCCGGCTGCAAGAAAATAGTTGTGACTACTCCCTCAATAAACGGCGAAGCTCTCAATCCTGCTCTCTGTTACAGTGCTTTGCTGTGTGAAGTCGATGAGATTTACCAAGTCGGAGGAGCTCAGGCAATTGGTGCCTTAGCCTACGGGACCGAGACAATACCGTCTGTCGATAAAATATTTGGTCCTGGTAATAGGTATGTCAC
>JBAYOE010000002.1:0-31767 GCA_041678405.1 Sphaerochaetaceae bacterium
ATCCTGTCGCAACTTATAATCCAAAAGGTTGTAACCAACATCTACAGCATGGACAGCAGAGGCTCCGTGCTGTAGAAGTGCGTCGGTAAAACCTCCGGTAGACGAACCGGCATCTATTACAACCAGATTCTCCACTTCGAATGAAAAGTTTTTTAAAGCATGTTCCAGCTTTTCTCCTCCCCGTGAAACATACTGTTTTTTAGTGATTGCAATAGTACTTTCTGTTGGATATATCTGTTTATAATCAACCGCAGTCTCGTTGTTGACTTTAACTTCACGACAATCAACTAGTGCTCTTAATTTTTCTTTGGAATAATCGGGGTAGAGATTTTGCAGCAGTTCTATCAGTGGTTTTTGAGCCATATCAGAGTCCGAAAGAGTCGTTAATTCTCTCAATCGTCAAGGCCTTCCCGGTTTTAGAGTCAACTTTAACCACAACGCCCTGAAGGGTGCTCTCCCCGTCTAGGATCTCGCTTTTCAGAGGGAGTTGAGTCAGTTGCCTCTCAATGGCAATTGCGGCTTGGGAGCCTATGACACCGCCTAAGGGGCCGCACATTCCCAAGTCGGTGATGTAGGCAGTTTTATTGGGCAGTATTTTTTCATCGGCGGTTTGAACGTGGGTGTGGGTACCGACGATTGCCGAGACTTTTCCATCCAAATAGAGACCTAAAGCCTCTTTTTCTTGAGCGTTTTCGGCATGAAAGTCGACAAATATTAAGTTTGTCTCTTTCCTCATTTTATCGACAAGGGCAGAACCTACTTGAAACGGGCAATCTATAGGGAGCATCTGATGCCGCCCCTGCAGATTGATAACTCCGAATTTACGTCCTTTTTTCTCTATTATGGTATCGCCTTTCCCTATTACCTTTGAGTTGTAATTTGCCGGGCGTAATAGGCGGTTATCGCTTTTAAGGAGAGGATATATTGCCTCCTTCTGCCAAATATGATTGCCGCTTGTGATGACATCCACACCTAAAGAGTAAAATTGGCGGGCCAATTCTTGATTAAGGCCAAATCCGTTATCGGCATTTTCTCCGTTTAAAACAACGAAATCGGCCCTCAGACGTTTTATTAAATTAGGGAGCCCCATAAACAGGGCTCTAAATCCGGGTTGTCCGATAACATCACCGAGAATTAGAGCCGTTACTGTTTGATTACTAGACATGACATCCTTTATCAGCGGGCATATTCAACTACGCGCATCTCTCTAATAATAGTCACTTTGATTCTTCCGGGATACCTTAATTCTGCCTCGATTCGGCTTGCTATCCCTTTTGCTATCTCCTTTGCCTGTTCATCAGAGACACTTTCATTGTTGACCAAAATCCTAAGTTCGCGACCGGCTTGAATGGCATAAGCTTTTTCCACCCCTTCAAACGAAGCAGCGATTTGTTCCAATCCTTCCAGCCGTTTAATATAGTTGTCGAGAGTCTCTCTGCGTGCTCCGGGGCGGGCTGCCGAAATTGCATCTGCAATCTGAACTATTACCGACTCGACACTTGAAGGTTCAATATCGTTGTGGTGCGCTATAATCGAGTTGATTACCCGAGGGTCTTCCCCTAAACGTTTGGCTAAATCGGCTCCGATTTCGGCGTGGTTGGAATCACCGTCAGATTCAATTCCTTTTCCGATGTCGTGCAGTAATCCCCCTCTGCGGGCAATTTCTCTGTCAGCTCCCACTTCTGCGGCTATCATACCGGCAATGACTGCAACCTCTTTGGAGTGATTGAGGACGTTTTGTCCATAGCTTGTCCTGAAGTGGAGTCTTCCGAGTGCTCTTACCATCTCCTGACTCATGTTGTGCAAACCTAAATCAAAAATTACCTTTTCACCCTCTTCTAAGATTACCTGACCGATCTCTTTACTGACTTTGTTAACAATCTCCTCAATACGGGCGGGATGGATTCTTCCATCTTGAACCAGCCGCTCCAAAGCTACCCTGGCAATCTCTTTTCTCACCGGATCAAAACAGGAGATAACAACAGCTTCCGGAGTATCGTCAATAATTATATCTACACCGGTCAAAGTCTCAAGGGTTCTAATATTACGCCCCTCTCTTCCGATGATTCTCCCTTTCATCTCATCGCTGGGCAAACTTACAGTAGTCACGGTGACTTCGCTGCTGACTTCACCTGCGAGCCTTTGGATAGAGGTAACGATAATGTCACGGGCAATCTTATCTGCCCTCTGATGGGCATCCTGCTCAATTTTATTAATGATTGTTTGCGCATCGCGCTTTGCTTCATTTTGAAGCGATTCTGTAATTGCCTGTTTTGCCTCTTCCGAGGTCATGTTGGCAACTTTTTCCAATTCAGTTATCCAGCTCTTCTCTAACTCTATAAGCAAGCTCTCTCGCTGGGCACTTTCAGCCTCTTTGTCAGCCAGCTGTTTCCAATGAACATCTAGCTCTGTTTGCTTTCTTTCTAAATTCTCTTCCTTCTTTAACAGTCTCTGTTCTGTTCTCTGAAGTTCTATTCTCCGTTCTCTCGCTTCACGTTCTTGTTGTTGTTGCTCTTTCAGCAACTGATCTCGAGTCTCAATCAGAAGCTCTCTTTTTTTAGCTTCTGCCTCTTTTATCGCTTCCTGGCTCAACCGGGCAGCTTTTTGCTCGATTGAAGTAAGCTTGACCCTCGCATAAATCCAACGAATAAGCCAACCTAGAATGACACAAACCAGACAAAGAGGGATAAACAGAAATATATTCATAGCTTTTCCCCCATTGTAGTGAACCTATAATAGGCATCAAGAGTAGCAAGTGTCAAGTAACACTCTTTTTTAAAGAAGAAGTTAGAGGCTCATATATTTATGTAACTCTTTGCTCTGAAAATAATAAAGCCGTCTCACTTTGAAGACGGCCTTTATTTATAAAGGAGTTTTATTTCTCCCACTCTGCCTTAGCGTTTCTTTTGAGTCTTTTCGGTTTTTTCAACCAGTTCTAAAATAGCCATTTCAGCGGCATCGCCCTGTCTATACCCTGTTTTAATAACTCTGGTATAGCCACCGTTACGCTCAACAAACTTCGGAGCTATATCGGTAAACAGTTTTGCAAGAACCGCTTTGTCGTTGATATCACGGGCTATCATCCGACGGTTGTGTACTGAATCAACCTTGGCTCTGGTAATCATTTTTTCAGCCATTCTCTGAGCTTCTTTGGCTTTTGCCTTGGTTGTCTCAATTCTCTCATATTTAAAAAGAGAGGTGACCAAACCCCGTTTTAGCGCTTTTCTCTGGCCGCTTCTGCGACTCAATGCGTTGAATCCAATTCTATGCTTCATTCTCTTCTTCCTTCTCTTGAGGGAATCTGATTGATTCTTTCAGAACACTGTAATCGGTCATTCCCAAACTTAAGTTCCACTCTTTCAGTTTTTCTTTAATCTCAGAAAGAGACTTTTTGCCGAAGTTTCGAGTTTTAGCTATCTCTTCTTCGCTCTTGCGAGTAAGATCACCAATGGTTTTAATATTGGCGTTTTTTAGGCAGTTGCTCGATCTGACTGTCAACTCCAACTCCTCAACGGAAGTGTTAAGCAGTTTTTTGATTCTCTCTTCCTCTTCGTCTATCTCATCAGAGCTGTCGACTAAACTCTCATCAAAATTAATAAAAATGGAAAAATGGTCTTTTGCAATTTTTGCAGCCTCAGCCAAAGCATCTTCCGGTGCGATGGTTCCGTCTGTTTCAAGGTCTAAAATAAGTTTATCGTAATCGCTTCTCTGTCCTACACGAGTCGGCTCAATTTCATATTTCACCCTCAATACGGGGGAGAAATCGGCATCAACAGGGATAGTTCCGACCTCTTCGATATACTTTTCGTTAACCTCGGAGGGGACATATCCTCTTCCAAGGTCTATCTGAAGTTCAATCTCCAGATGTGAATCCTCCATCATTGTAAAGAGAACCAACTCCTTGTTTAGAATCTCAACATTGTTAAGCTCCAACTTAGCTCCGGTTATTGCTCCGGGTCCCTCACACTCGACTAGGATAACGCTCTCTTCTACATCTTGGGGAAGTCTGATTTGGAGCTTTTTCATCCTGGCGATAATATCGGGTATATCTTCGACAACTCCGGGAAGAGATTCAAACTCACTTGAAATCAGATGGGAGACTCCCTCCTCGTTAATACTGTTGAATCTAACGGCCGTAACGGCGTACCCCTGAATTGAAGAGAGTAATATTCTTCTGAGAGTATTACCGATTGTCGTTCCATAACCCCTTTCAAATGGGTATGCAATGAAGCGCCCCGAGGTCGGTTCGGCAAGTGAATGCTCAAAAGTTATCCCTTTAGGCTTCTTAAATCCTTTCAAAAGGTTTTTACGTGCCATGTTTACTCCTTAACGAGAATAGAGTTCTACAACCAGCTGTTCATTAATGTTGGCTACTTCAGCAACATCGGAACGTCTGGGAATTGCCAAGAATTTCCCTTTCATTGTATCGGGATTAAGACTTAGCCAAGGTGCAACACCGGACTTAGAGAACTCTTTCAAATTTTCCTTAATAATTAACATTTTCTGACCGTGGATCCCAATAGCAATCTCATCTCCCACTTTAACTCTGTAAGAGGGGATGTCAACTCTTTTGCCATTTACAAAGACGTGTCCGTGGTTAACTAACTGAGCTGCTTGGTTGCGACTGCAGGCAAAGTGGAGCCTGAAGACAACGTTATCGAGTCTTCTTTCAAGCAACATAATTAAGTTTTCACCGGTCTTTCCGGGTACTCTGGCTGCTTCGTTGAATGTCAGCTTAAACTGCTTTTCCAACATGCAGTACATTCTCTTTAGCTTTTGCTTCTCTCTGAGCTGTAAGCCGTAGTCGGTCATCTTTCTTTGCCGAGCTTTGGGGTCTTTACCCGGTGAGCTGGGGTCTTTTTTTGTCAGGGGGCATTTAGAACTGAGGCATCTTTGCCCTTTAAGAAAAAGTTTAGTCTTTTCAGCCCGACAATATCTACATTTTGGTCCTGTATATCTAGCCATCTTTACACCTACTAATAATTAGACTCTTCTGGTCTTTCTTGGGCGGCAACCGTTATGGGGAATCGGAGTAACGTCTCTGATGCTACGCACTTTCAATCCGAGAACGCCAAGTGTTCTGATTGCCGACTCACGTCCGACTCCGGGTCCTTTTACAAACACGTTGACCTCTCGCAGACCGTAATCAATTGCTTTTTTTGCGGCAGTTTCTGCTGCTGTTTGGGCTGCGTAAGGGGTAGATTTTTTAGCTCCCCTAAAGCCTAAGCCGCCAGCGCTGGCCCAAGAGACGGCATTTCCGTTAAGGTCGGTAACTGTAACAATCGTGTTGTTAAAAGTCGCCTGGATATAAACGTTGCCTTCATATACCGTCTTTTTGACTCTCCGTTTTGCTTTAGCCACTTTAAAATCTCCTTATTTCTTCTTCCCGGCGACGGTCTTCTTCCTACCTTTACGGGTTCTGGCATTTGTTTTGGTTCTTTGACCTCTTACCGGTAACCCTTTGCGGTGGCGCAGCCCACGGTTGGAACCGATATCCATAAGTCTCTTTATATTCAGAGCCACTTCGGTTCTTAATCTCCCTTCAACCTTGTACTCACTCTCAATAAGTTTTCGCAACTCGTTAACATCTTCGGCAGAGAGGTTGTTCATCCTCTCTTCAGGATTGATGTTAGTTTTACTACAGATTTCCAGTGCGGAGCTTTGACCGATCCCATAGATATATGTCAATGCAATCTTGACCGCCTTATTTGGTAAATCAACACCTGCAATTCTTGCCATTAATCGGCCTCCCTAGTTACTTCTGTCTCTGCTTATGCTTTGGGTTTTCACAAATAATTCGGACAACCCCAGCTCTGCGGATAACTTTGCACTTGTCGCACATTGGTTTGACACTTGCTCGTACTTTCATCACATAAATCTCCTATAGATTCCTTGCCTTAATCTTCCCTTTGCTTGAAGAGAGCCCATCGTGGTGGTGCATCTTCATAATCGCTTCAATTTGACTCATAGTGTCGAGATCAACACCGACCAAAATGATCAGCGATGTTCCTCCAAGAAGCATTGCTACCGAAGAAGGGAAGTTGAAAAACTTCTGAACAACTGTCGGAATCAATGCGATGAAGGCAAGAAAGAGAGATCCAGGTAGAACAATTCGGTTCAATATTTTTGTCAGATACTCTTCCAGTCTCTCGGTGCGGACACCGGGAACCGACCCACCGTTTTCTCTAATCTGTTTAGCCATCTCAACCGGGTTGAGGCTGACTTGGGTATAGAAAAAAGCAAATGCGATAATCAACAGGGTGTAGATAACCAAATAGGGGGCTCCCTGCGGATTAAGAAAATTTGCCGTTCTCTGCAACCAGCGCACCTCAGGGCCTAAAGAGGCCGCTATTTGAAGCGGAAATGAGAGGAGTGCTGATGCAAATATTACCGGAATAACTCCCGACGGGTTTATTTTAAAAGGGATGTAGGTACTCTGAGAGCCGTACATCTTTCTTCCGACAACCCTTTTTGCATATTGAACCGGTATTTTTCTCTGCCCCCGCTGTTCATAAACAACCAGAGCAACAACCACAGCAAACATTCCGAAGACCACTATTACAACTATTGGGTTCAAAATACCTTCAGAAACGCTTCTCCATAATGTAACTAAAGCATCTGGAATTCGGGCTACAATACCGGCAAAAATCAGAAGTGAAATACCGTTTCCAATCCCCTTTTGGGTTATCTGATCACCAACCCAAACAAGGAACATAGACCCAGTAGTAACACTCAACATTGCAACTAATGTAAATTGAAGTTGTCCCAATCTAATAACATCGGGAATAGATTTTGCATAAACAGTGACGACATAGGACTGAATCAAACAGACAAGTATCGTCCCGTAGCGGGTATACTGTTGCATTTTCTTTCTGCCTGAGGCATCTTCTGTAAGTTTTTTAAGGCTGGGAACAACCAACATTAAAAGCTGCATTATAATCTGAGTTGAGATATAGGGCATAATTCCGAGCATAAAAACTGAGAAGTTGGAAAATGCTCCACCTGCAAAAAAGTTAAGATACTCGGTAAGTCCAATCGTACTGGAGTTGCTTTGAGATAAGAAGTAGAGTTTAAGGACTTGTGGATCGATTCCCGGAATGGGAATAAATGTCCCTAACCTAAATATTACCAACATTAAAAATGTCCATAATATCTTTCTCCGAAGCTCTTCTATTTTGAACATACTCACTAAGGAATTAGCCATCACCGTCCTCTTTATCTAACTTGTCCGCCTGCTGTTTCGATTTTTTTTATCGCAGCGGCAGATATTTTAAGATTTTCAAAAACAACCTTTTTTGTCAGCTCTCCGTTAGCAAGAACTTTAGGAAGGGTATCGTGTCCTTTAAGGAGTTTTCTATCCTGCAATGATTCGACATTGACGATTTCTCCATCCTCAAAAACTTCAGATACAGCATCCAAAGAGATTGGTTGATACTCTTTTTTAAAGGGGTGATTTGAGAATCCTCTACGGGCAATCCGCCTGTACAGGGGCATCTGGCCTCCCTCAAAACCGACTCTGACTCCGCCACCTGAACGGGAATTTTGTCCATCATGTCCACGTCCGCATGTGCGCCCTTTTGAAGAGGCACCACGCCCAACAATCGTCTTTTTAGTGTTGGCACCGGCAGGTGCTTTAATTCGTCCCATGTTAAATCTCCTCAACTTTCACCATATGGGAGACAACTCTAACCATCCCCATTGTGGAGGGATTTGCTGCCTGTTCTACCGAACTCCCAATTTTTCTGAGGCCAAGTGCTTTAATGGTTCTCCTCTGTTTGGGAAGGGAACCGATTACACTTTTGACTAATGTTATTTTCACCATTTTCTCTTTTTCTTTAGCCATTTACTACCCCCACATCTCTTTGAGAGACTTACCGCGGCTGATAGCAAGCTTTTTTGCATCAAACAGGCTCTCAAGAGCCTCAAAAGTTGCTTTCACAGTGTTCACACTATTCTTTGAACCTAAGGATTTACTTAAAACGTCCTTAATGCCACAGGCGTCCATAACGTGTCTGACGGCTCCTCCGGCAATTACTCCTGTTCCGGGAACAGCCGGTTTAAGTAAAACACTTGCCCCTTTGAAGTTCCCCAGAACTCGGTGTGGAATGGTATCTTTAGCCATCGGAACAGCTATCATATTTGCTTTTGCTTTCTCGACAGCTTTTCTAATAGCTTCGGTAACGTCATTTGCCTTACCTGTTGCGTAACCAACCTTTCCGTTTTGATCACCGACTACAACAAGAGCCGAAAAGGAGAATCTTCTTCCCCCTTTAACAACTTTAGAAACGCGATTTAGCCTGACAAGTTTCTCGACTATTTCGTTCTCTTTTCTATCTGACCTATCCACCATATCCCCCTAGAATTTGATCCCGGCTCTTCTTGCACCGTCGGCAATACTCTTTACGACCCCATGAAAGAGAAACCCATTACGGTCAAATACTACAGTATCAATCTTTTTTTCAAGAAGGCGCTTGCCGATAACTTCACCAAGCTTAGAACCGTCTTCAACACTGTTCTTTAAATCCCTAAGGTCCTTTTCCAAGGTGCTGGCTGTAGCTAATGTGTGTCCGCTGACATCATCAATCACCTGTACGTACATGTGGCTGTTGCTTCTGTAAACACTCATTCTTGGTCTGGCTGCAGTTCCGCTGACATGTTTTCTAATATGAACCTTGCGCCTAGCGCGTTTTCTTTTTTTGTCCAAAACTCTGTTCATCTCTTATCCTACCTATTTCTTGCTTCCAGACTTACCAACTTTACGCCTAATAACTTCTGTATCATATTTGATTCCCTTACCCTTATAAGGCTCTGGCTTTCTAAGGGAGCGAATTTCGGCACTGACTTGACCTACACGCTGTTTGCTTATCCCTGAAACCACAACAATTGTAGGGGTCTCACAGACTATCTGGACATCCGACGGAATCATAAACTCAATCTGAGTAGCCATTCCTAAATTTAACAACAAGATATTTCCTTTCACTTCGGCTCTGTAACCAACTCCGCTGATTACAAGCTTCTTTGAAAAGCCCGTCGAGACTCCAACTATCATATTGTTAACCAACTGGCGATACAGTCCATGAAAACTTCTAGCTGCCTTTGATTCATCGGTTCTGGTAATAACCACGTTATCACCGGAAACGGCAATGCTTACTTCAGGACGGTAATTTTGAACCAGTTTCCCTTTCGGTCCTTCAACAGAAATCATCCCGTCAACAGCATTGACGGAGACTCCTTTGGGCAATGCAATCGGTAACTTACCTATTCGAGACATAGTTCACTCCCCTACCAAATTGAACAGATCAGCTCGCCACCGACCTTTTTCTCACTGGCTTTCTTCCCAGTAATAATTCCGGAAGAAGTAGAAACCACCACAACACCATAACCGTTGAAAACTCTGGGCATATCACGATAGCCGGAGTAAACTCTTCTACCTGGTGTCGAAATTCGATCGATACCATGTAAAACAGGGTTTTGATGTTCATCGTATTTTAAAAAGATACGGATGGTACTTAAGCCCTCTTTATTAACCACTTTTTTGAAATTCTTAATATATCCTTCATTTTTCAGAATCTTCACAATCTGAAGCTTCATCTTTGATGAGGGAATTTCAACCTTTTCATGCTTAGCCATGCTTGCATTTCTGATTTTTGTCAGCATATCGGCAACAGGATCACTTATAGCCATATTACTCTCCTACCAGCTGGATTTGGTAACGCCCGGAATTTGCCCTTCATTGGCAAGTTTCCGAAAGCAAATCCTGCACATTTCAAATTTCCGCATATAGCCGCGGGGTCGTCCGCAAATTTTGCAACGATTGACTTTCCTGGTACTGAACTTAGGCGTTCTGTTCGCCTTTATAATCATTGATTTCTTTGCCATCTTACTCTTCTCCACCTTGTTTAGCGAACGGCATTCCCAACTTCTTTAATAAGGCATATCCCTCTTCATCGGTTTTAGCCGAAGTTACGATAGCAACATTCAAACCGCTAACACGCTCGATTTTATCGTAATCAATTTCAGGAAAGATAATTTGCTCGGTTATCCCTAAAGCGTAGTTTCCATTCCCGTCAAATGCGTTTGGATTAGTTCCGCGGAAGTCTTTTACCCGGGGTAAGGCAATACTTATCAGACGCTCCAAGAAGAACCACATATTGTCTCCTCTTAGAGTGACCATTGCCCCGATTTCCATTCCTGCTCTGACTTTAAAGTTAGCAATTGACTTGCGGGCTTTTGTCCTTACAACGTGTTGACCGGTAATTTGCTCCAACTCTCTGACTGCCGATTCAAGCAGCTTCTTGTTGGTTATTGCATCACCCACACCTACGCTGACTGAAATCTTCTCCAGCTTGGGAATTTCCATTTTAGATTTATAACCAAATTCACTAAAGAGCTCTTGGGCAATTTCATCACGGTACTTTTTCTTAAGATTAGGTAAATACTTTTCCATCAGACTTCTTCCCCAGTTTTTTTGGCGTAACGAACCTTGGTGCCTTTTTCATCAAAACGCATTCCGATTTTAGTCGTTTCACCGCTCTTTAACAGATAGGCAACATTGGAAACATGAATGGGTGCCTCAATCTCCCTGATACCACCCGGTTCTTGTTCAGAGCGTCTTTTTATGGTCTTTTTAACCATATTGACACCTTGGACGACAACCCGTTGTTTATCGTGGTCAATTTTCAGAATTCGCCCACTTTTTCCTTTGTCTTTACCTACAAGGATTTTGACAGTGTCATTCTTTTTAAGTTTCATCACTTACTCCTACAACACTTCCGGCGCAAGGGAAACAATCTTTACAAAACCATCCTCACGAAGCTCGCGAGCCACAGGCCCAAAAATACGTTTCCCGCGCGGGTTATTGTTGGCATCGATAACAACACAGGCGTTATCATCGAAGCGGATATAGGTACCGTCAGCACGGCGGTACTCTTTTTTTGTCCTTACTATCACAGCCTTAAGCACATCACCTTTTTTGATGGCGCCGTTTGGCAGTGCATCTTTAACGGCAACAACAATGATATCCCCAACTCCAGCGACCATCCTGTGGGTTCCCCCCAGAACTTTGATACACTGGACTCTTTTGGCGCCACTGTTATCGGCTACATTCAAATATGTCTGCATTTGTACCATAAATTATGCTCCTACCTATTTAGCTCGCTCAATGATCTGCTCGAGGCGCCAGGTCTTCTCTTTGCTGATTGGACGGCACTCAACTACCCGCACAGTATCGCCGATATGGGCATCATTTCTCTCATCGTGTGCTTTCACTTTCTTTGTGTGAGTCACATATTTTTTATAGAGAGGGTGCAGTCTTCTTTCAGAAATAGCCACAACAATGGTTTTGTCCATTTTGTCACTTGTCACCAAACCGGTGAATCTTTTTTTATTTGCCTCCATGGGTCTCGAACCTCACTTTTAGTTTGATTTGGTACGTATGCCTAGTGCATATTCGTGAATGAGGGTATTTAGGCGGGCAATCTTACGTCTAGTTGTCCTCAATGCAAGGGGATTCTCTATATGTCCAAGCACTTTTGTCATCCTCAAATTCAGAGCTTCTCTTCTAAGCTCATCCCTTTTGGCAACCAATTCAGCATAGGTCAAATCTGCAAATGAATCTTTCATAACCTACTCCATTTCCCTTCTCATGATGAACTTAGTCTTGATTGGAAGTTTGGAAGCGGCAAGACGTAAAGCCTCTCTGGCTAACTCCTCTTGAACTCCTCCCATCTCAAACATGACAGCTCCGGTTTTCACGACTGCAACCCATCCGTCGGGGTTCCCCTTTCCCTTTCCCTGTCGGGTTTCGGCCGGTTTCTTTGTATAAGGCATATCGGGAAAAATTCTGATCCAAACTTTTCCGCCCCTTTTTATGTGACGGGTCATCGCAATACGGGCTGCCTCTATTTGACGGTTCGTAATCCACTTGGGTTCAGCTGCAATTAAACCGTACTCTCCGAAAGCCAGATAGTTACCACGTGTGGCAACACCGTCTACCTTTCCCCGTTGTTTCTTTCTATACTTTATTCTCTTAGGACTGAGCATGTTCTACTAACTCCTTGCCTCAACGCCTTCAGCTCGCTCCCGTGCACTTTTACGCACCAACAAACCTGCGTCGTCTTTTTTCGACTTATCGAGAATCTCTCCGTTGTAAATCCAAACCTTTACACCTATGGTTCCAAAGGTGGTCTCAGCAGTGGCAAAACCGTAATCGATATCGCTGCGCAGAGTGTGAAGGGGAATTCTTCCGTCTTTAAGCCATTCGCTGCTGGCAATCTCTCTTCCACCCAATCTACCTGAAACCTTAATCTTGATTCCCTGGGCACCGGCTTGCATTGCTTTTGAAATAGCCATTTTAAGGGCTCGGCGGTGAGAACCGCGGTTGACCAGCTGGCGGGCAACGTTTGTTGCAACCAATTGGGCATCGGCATCGGGTTTCTTTATCTCTTTAATCTTGATCTGAACCTTTTTGTCGGTGACAGACTGGAGTCTTGTCCCCAGTTTTTCAACGTTTGCCCCTTTGGCTCCGATAATGATTCCGGGACGGCTGGTGGAGATAGTTAAAGAAATTCTCTGTGGTTTACGGACAATCTCAACATCACTTATCTCTGCCCCCTGAACTTCGGGACAGGTCATCAGAACTCTGCGAAGCTCTAAATCTTCATGAAGAGTAGCTGCATACTCTCTTGGATCGACATACCACTTTGACTTCCACGTCTTGTTGACTCCTAAGCGGAGACCGATAGGATTAACTTTTTGACCCATTTACTTTTCCACCTTTTCATCAAGAACAACAGTGATATGACACTGTCTTTTCAAAAGAATGTCGCGCCGTCCATGTGAGCGGGGCCATACCCTCTTTAAGCGGGGACCGTCATCAACATAGAGTTGTGATATTACCAGTTGCTCTTCATCTAGTTTCTTGTTCTGGCTCATCGCATTGGCAGCTGCCGATTGGGCAACTTTGCGGATAAGTTTTGCGCCTTTTTGGGGCATTGCTTCAAGGATTGCCATTGCCTCGACATAGGGCTTCCTTCTGACCAAGTCGGCTACTGGCCTGACTTTGGAAGGAGATGAGCTCAGATATTTTGCGCTAGCTTTGAAACCTTTTTTTTCTTCCATAATCTACACCTAACTCTTTCTAGCTTTTCTGTCGCTGGCGGTATGTCCCCTGAATATTCGCGTAGGAGCAAATTCACCCAGTTTGTGTCCCACCAAGTTTTCAGTAACGAAAACCGGAACCCATGTTTTACCGTTGTAGACAGAAATCGTATAACCAACCATCTCGGGAATGATTGTGGAGGTGCGCGAGTATGTCTTAATCATCGGTTTCTTTCCCGATTTATTAGCCTCTGTAATCCTCTTGTAAAGCTTCTTCTCAACAAAAGGACCTTTTTTAATTGACCTTGCCACTTTCTCTACTCCTACTTCCGTTTCTTAACAATGAAACTGCTCGAAGGTTTGTTCTTCTTACGAGTTTTATACCCCTTAGTGGGAACACCCCAAGGAGATACCGGATGACGACCGCTAGTGGTCTTACCTTCACCACCGCCATGGGGGTGGTCAACCGGGTTCATGGCGACTCCGCGAACCTTAGGTCTCTTTCCCATCCAGCGGCTTCGGCCGGCTTTACCGAGAGTTACATTCATATGATCTTCGTTTCCAAGTGATCCGATGGTGGCAATACAACCGCCAAAAATCATCCTAACCTCACCGCTGGGGAGGCGCAGAGAGACATAATCGCCCTCTTTGGAAACTATTGTTGCTCCGAGACCTGCACTGCGAACCAGCTGTCCCCCTTTTCCCATCTGCATCTCAACGTTGTGGACAGTTAATCCTAATGGGATGTTTTTCAGAGGGAGTGCATTACCCACATCCAAAGGAGCATTGGAACCGCTTATCACTTTTGATCCTACTTTGATTCCTTTGGGAGCCAGAATATATCTTTTCTCTCCGTCTGCATAAAAAAGGAGAGCAATATTGGCAGATCTGTTTGGATCATACTCGATTGTCTTGACGGTTGCCGGGATATCGAACTTATCTCTTTTAAAATCGATTATTCTGTAAGCCCTTTTATGACCGCCGCCGCGATGTCTGGAACTGATTCGCCCAAATGTATCGCGTCCCCCCTTTTTTGATAATTTTACAGTAAGAGATTTTTCACTCTTGTCGGTTGTAATTTCATCAAAAACCAAAGTCGTCTTCTGACGCATTGCGGGAGTTAGTGGTTTGTATTTTTTAAGTGCCATAACTGTCCTCCTAAACTCCTTCGATAGCCTGGATAACTTCGCCTTTGGCTAAAGTAACAATTGCCTTTTTCCATGCGCCGGTTGTTCCTGCTATGTGGCCGCTTCTTGTACGAGTAAACTTAGGTTTCCCTTTAACTGAGATGATGCGACAATTTAAAACATCAACATCAAAAAGCTCTTTAACAGCTTCCATAATCTCAAACTTATTGGCTCTGGGATCGACCTTAAATGTGTACTTCTTTATCTCACCTTCCCGTGCCAAATTCGACTTTTCAGTCAGCACAGGTTGAATAATTACTTGATCGGCTCTCACTTTTGAACCCCTTCCTCTTCACCATAAAACTCGTTTAGGTTTTTAACGGCGGTTTCAAGCATGATTACTTTCTTTCCGTACAACAACTCTTTAGCAGAGAGTCTGTTGTAACTTTGGATGCGTAAATTAGGAATGTTCCTTCCGGCTCTCCTAATCATCTGATCGTCATCTTTAAGAATCAGCAGTGTTCTTCCGTTATCCTTAACAAAATTATCTAATATGATTACTAAATCTTTAGTTTTGCCACTTTCGATGGTGAAATCTTCAACGACAGCCATCCGTTGCTCTTTATAAGAGAGAGCCAGCAGTGACTTCATTGCCAATCTTTTTACCTTCTTGGGAAGAGTATAACTGTAATCGCGTGGTTTCGGTCCAAAAATAGTTCCGCCACCTACCCAAATTGGACTCTTCTTATCACCGGCACGGGCTCGTCCGGTTCCTTTCTGTCTATAGGGTTTGGAGTTGCTGTAGTTAACCTCTCCCCTTGTTTTAGTGCTTGCGGTTCCGACACGTCGATTAGCCAGCTCGTTATTAACGGCATGGTAAATTGACCCGTCGCTCACCTCTCTACCAAAAACATCAGCGTTGAGAGTGATGGTTCGCAGCTCTTCTCCTTTTGTTGAAAAGACTTTTGTTTCCATTTCTCGCCTCTACTTCTTCTTCGCTTTCTTAACGATGACTACGCTCTGTGAGGGGCCTGGAATAGCACCTTTGACCAAAAGCACCTGCATCTCTTCATCAACGCGAATTACTTTGAGATTTTGAACGGTTACCTGCTCTGCACCCATATGACCGGCCATCTTGCGCCCCTTGAAAGTTCTTGAAGGGGTGGCACTCATGGCAGTTCCTCCGATATGGCGGTGAAACTTGGATCCGTGGGAGGCTCTTCCTCCACCAAAACCGTGCCGTTTCATAACGCCTTGGAATCCTTTGCCTTTACTGGTGCCGGTAACATCGACAAACAACACATCCTTAAAAAGGTCTACACCCAGAACATCTCCGATGTTTGTCTCTTTCTCAAAGTCGCGCAGCTCCACCAAAGTTTTTTTGGGTGGGCACACATCTTTAAACTGACCGCTATAAGGTTTTGTTGTTCGACTCTCTTTTTTATCAAAAGAACCTAGAACACACGAACTGTAGCCGTTCTTCTCTTCAGTTCTGTGCTCAACAACAACGTTATCCTCTATTCTTATTACTGTCACAGGTACCAATCTGCCTTCCGCGTCAAAGACCTGCGTCATTCCTATTTTTTTTCCGATAAGCCCTAACATCTCTTACCTCAACTATTACTGTCTAATCTCTACATCGACACCAGCGGGAAGCTCAAGCTTCATGAGGGCATCCATGACTTTTGATGTAGGGTCCAGTATGTCAATAAGCCTCTTGTGGGTCCGCATCTCAAACTGTTCACGCGATTTCTTATTTACGTGGGGCGAGCGGAGAACAGTATACTTGTTGATACGAGTAGGAAGGGGTACAGGGCCAGAGACTTTGGCACCAGAAGTTACTACCGTCTGAACGATAGCCTTAGCGCTTTGCTCAACTAACTCAATGTCAAAACCCCTCAGCCGTACCCTAATTCTTTCCTTAGCCATCATTCCTCCAAAAATCTATTCTTGCCCGCATTTGATATACGGGCAAGAGAGTTGACAAATTTATTCGATAATCTCGATTACCTGTCCAGATGCAACGGTTTTACCACCTTCGCGGATAGCAAATCTAAGACCTTTGTCCATTGCGATTGGGTTGATAAGCTCTACATCGATTTCAGTGTTATCACCGGGGAGAACCATCTGTTTTCCCTCTGGCAGATTAACTGTACCGGTAATGTCAGTTGTTCTGAAATAGAACTGGGGTCTGTAACCACTGAAGAATGGGGAGTGTCTTCCACCCTCTTCTTTGCTCAGTACATAGACAGTTCCTTTGAATTTTGCGTGGGGTGTAATTGTTTTGGGTTTTGCCAAAACCTGCCCACGGAAAACATCGTTCTTATCGACTCCTCTTAAGAGTGCACCGATGTTATCACCGGCCTGACCTTCATCAAGAAGTTTGTTGAACATCTCAACTCCGGTACAAACGGTGTCTCTGGTTGCTCTAATACCGACAATTGAGACAGGGTCGTTTACATGTAAGATACCGCGCTCGATTCTTCCGGTAACAACGGTTCCACGACCTGAAATTGAGAATACGTCCTCAATCGGCATCAAGAAGGGTTTATCGACATCACGCTCTGGGAGCGGAATATAAGTATCCATTGCATCAAGAAGATCTTGAATCGGTTTGGTTTTCTCTGGATCATCAATATTTTCCATTGCTTCATAAGCAGAACCCTTAATGACTGGGGTGTTATCCCCGTCAAAGCCCTGAGCGTTAAGAAGATCTCTCATCTCCTCTTCAACGAGCTCAATCAAATCGGGATCATCAACCTGGTCGGTCTTGTTAATAAAAACAATGATTGTGGGAACCCCAACCTGTCTAGCTAACAAGATGTGCTCTTTGGTTTGAGCCATAGCACCGTCTGTAGCTGCAACAACTAAAATAGCACCGTCCATCTGGGCAGCACCGGTAATCATATTCTTAATGTAGTCTGCGTGTCCGGGGCAGTCGACGTGGGCATAGTGCCTATGCTCTGACTGGTACTCAACGTGACGGGTATTGATTGTGATTCCTCTTGCCTTCTCTTCGGGGGCGTTATCAATCTCGTCATACTTCATGACCTTATCACCACTTTTGTTACCACAATACATAGTAATAGCTGCAGTGAGGGTGGTCTTGCCATGGTCTACGTGACCGATGGTGCCTACGTTTACGTGTGGCTTTGTTCTAGCGAATTTTTCTTTAGCCATCAGTTCCTCCTTGTGACTCTTTAGTCACAAAAATTTTGTATCATGCTCCATAAAGGCAAGACGCCTTTACCTTCACAATTAAGAGACAAACTAATTTCCGGAATGGTGAAACAAGCGGGGTATCCAGAGGTCGATTAGGTATCTAGTACCTACCGACGTAGTACAGATTAAAAAAAACATCTGCAAACTGGAACCACCTTACCATCTTTAATCCAGACGATTGGTTTGGCCCTGGCAATGTCCATTTAAGGACACCCCTGCAAATATAGGGGCTTTGCCAAAATGTGTCAATACCAACACAAAATATTATTAATAAAAATCGGGCGCCGAAAGAGACGCCCCTTTTTATTACCGGTTTTGGGTTGAGAATGCTTTGTTTGCCTCTGCCATTCTGTGGGTATCTTCTTTTTTCTTAAAAGCAGATCCCGTATTGTTAACGGCATCAAGCAGTTCGGCAGAGAGTTTCTCACTCATCGACTTTCCGCTTCTGGAGCGGGCTGCGCTGATAATCCACCTCATTGCCAAAGCTTCACGGCGATTCTCTTTTACCTCGATAGGGACTTGGTAAGTAGCCCCACCGACTCTTCTCGACTTAACTTCGACAACCGGTTTGACGTTCTCAACGGCTTTTAAAAATACCTCAAGGGGATTTTCTCCGCTCTTCTGTCCCACCATTGTCAAAGCTTCATAAGTTATCCTGGTACTGATGGATTTTTTACCGTCCAGCATCATCCTACGGATAAACTTCTCTAAAGTAACACTGTTATAAACCGCATCGGGTAGAATTTCTCTAACCGGAGCGACTGTTCTTCTTGCCATACTTTACCCCCATTAAGCCTTTGGTTTTTTGGTACCATATTTGGAGCGACTTCTCTTTCGGTCATTGACACCTAAAGTATCTTTTGCTCCTCTGACAACGTGGTAGCGTACTCCGGGAAGGTCTTTAACTCTTCCCCCACGCAAAAGAACAACCGAGTGCTCCTGCAAGTTATGCCCGATACCCGGAATGTAAGCCGTTACTTCTATCCCGTTTGAAAGTCTCACTCTGGCAACCTTTCTTAAAGCAGAGTTGGGCTTTTTGGGTGTGACAGTCATTACCCTAGTACAAACTCCCCTCTTCTGAGGACAGCCTTGCAAAGCGGGAGACTTAGTCTTTTGGACTTGGGCCTTCCGCCCTTTTCTTATCAATTGGTTAATAGTAGGCATCTATCGATACACTCCCTCTTTTTTAAATTAACGAACCCTTTTTTGGGCTTTAATTTATTAAAATCTCCAAAGTCAGCATGCGAAACCTTCAAAAGCCACAACCTAAAGGTCGTAATCGGCAGTTTCACCTTCGGATAATATTTCATCATAATCGTCGGCGTCAAACTGATCGTCGAACATCTCAAATTTGCGTGAAGAGATAAGGGACTCAACTTTTTGCCCTAAATCAATAGAGCTTTCCTCTTTAACTTTGATGTTTCGATACCGTTTCATTCCGGTACCGGCAGGAATTAAGTGCCCAATAATAACGTTCTCTTTCAAGCCTCGTAACACGTCTCTACTACCAGCAATTGCGGCATTTGTCAAGACCTTCGTTGTTTCCTGGAAGCTGGCTGCCGAGATGAAGCTGTCTATGCTTAAAGAGGCTCTTGTGATTCCCAACAGCATCGGCCGAGCATTGGCAGGTTCTCCCCCTTCGGAAATAACCCGTCTGTTCTCATCATGGAAGCGGTATTTATCGACCTGTTGACCTTGGATAAATCCGGTGTCCCCCACGTTGATGACCTCAACTTTTCGCAGCATCTGCCGAACAACGACACCTAAGTGTTTGTCGTTGATATCGACTCCCTGTAATCGGTAAACCTCTTGAACCTCATCCAGCAGGAACGACTGAAGTGCATTCTCTCCCAGAATATCGAGTATATCGTGGGGATCAATGGAACCGTCACAGAGTCTCTCGGCGGCTTCCACAAAATCTCCGTCTCGGACAACAAGGTGTTTGTTCATCGGAACAAGGTGTTTAAATTGAGAGCCAAAAGCATCCTCGATTATAATTGTCCGTTTGCCTTTCACCACGGCATCGAAGCTTACTATTCCCGATACCTGTGCTAAGACTGCCGGGTTTTTCGGCCTTCTGGCTTCAAACAATTCTCCGACTCTCGGTAATCCTCCGGTGATATCTTTTGTCTTGACTCCCTCTTTAAGAAGCTTTGCCAAGATTCGACCTTTTCTTACTTCGGAACCGTTTTCAACGTTTAAGTATGAGCTGGCCGGAAGGAAATAGGTGGCCAACGGCTCTCCGTTTTTGTCGTTGATGGTAAGTCTGGGTTGCAGTGTTTCACTGATATGGTCGGTGATTTTTTTCTCAATACTTCCTGTTTCAACGTTTATCTCTTCTCTGAGAGTTGTCCCAATCTTCACACCGATAATCTCAACTTTTCCGTCATGTTCGGCAATAATGGGTTCACTGAACGGATCAAACAGGACAATCGGGGTGTTTTCCGGAACAAAAGAGTTTTCACTTACCATAAGTTCACTACCGTTTCTGATGTCGATTCTCTGTTCTTGACCGACAATATAGATTTTATCACCCAGTATCTTAATAATCCCAATTTTATCGGCAGCGATTGTTTTTCCCTTTTCATCTTCATACAAGGGGGCTCCTTGGAAGATTTTTGAACCGTCTTCAACCAACAACTTCTGATTCTTTTTCAGTTTAACTTCCCCGAGAACGTGGGTGAAAAACAGAAATCCTTTCCGAGTAAACAGTCTGATTTTATCATCCGTTTCAACAATCATTCCACTGACGCTGTTGACTATGATCGGATGGTGCAAAGCAAGCCTGTTCTCTTCAGAGCCACTGGTAGCGGTTCCTCCGATATGGAACGTTCTCATCGTCAACTGGGTTCCCGGTTGTCCGATTGATTGAGCTGCAATTATTCCGACTGCTTCACCGATATCTACCGGGCGGTTGGTAGCCAAGTTTCTGCCGTAACACTTCTTACAGACGCCGTGGTGGGCTTCACAGGTCAAAACGGTTCTGATGTAAACCGACTCGATGCCAGATTCCTCTATCTCTTTGGCTTTTGCCTCAGTGATTTCGGTGTTAACGTCTAAAATCAAATCCCCGGTGATTGGGTGTTTTACCTTCTCCAGAGTGTAACGGCCGACGATTCTCCCGCTTAGAGGTTCCACAATGTCATCGCCATCTTTCATCGCAGTCCGTTCAATTCCATTGATCGTTCCGCAGTCATCTTCGTTAATAACAACATCTTGGGCTATGTCAACTAAACGTCTTGTCAGATAACCGGCTTCAGCAGTCTTCAATGCCGTGTCGGCCAATCCTTTACGGGCTCCGTTTGTCGAGATGAAGAATTCAATAATTGAGAGCCCCTCTTTGAAGTTTGAGCGGATTGGGAACTCTATGATGTCGCCACTCGGTTTAGCCATCAAGCCTCTCATTCCGCCGAGCTGTCTGATCTGAGTTTTGGAACCCCTTGCTCCGGAATTGGCCATTAAGTAGAGGGGGTTGAACCCGCTTTGGCTGCTTTCCAGCTCTTTCATCAGAGAACTTGAGATCTCTTCGGTTGTTTTGCTCCAAACCTCGATAACACGGTTGTAACGCTCGTCATGGGTAATGTGACCTTGGCGATACTGCTCTCTGATTTCACTCTGCCTCTGATCGGCTAGTTCAACAAGTTCGGCTTTGGCTTGGGGAACAATAATATCGGAAAGACCGATTGTAGCTCCGAAAATCGTTGCATATTTGAAACCGACGTCTTTAATCGAGTCGAGCATCTGAACAGCAACTGAAGCTTTTTGGTTTGCTATTGCTTCTCCGACTAATTCTTTTAGCTCTTTATCTCCAAAAGAGACGTTGTGAAACGGAATCTCCGGCGGCATCTCGGCGTTAAAGAGAACTCTTCCCGGTGTAGTCTCAATTCTGGTTCCGTCTTTCAGGCGATATCTTATTAGAGCATTGTAAGAGAGTGCCCCAACCTCTATGGCTTTTGTCATTTCAGCAATGTTATCGTAGTACTTGCCTGTCCCTTTGGCTCCCTCTTTTACTCTGGTCAAGTAGTTTATTCCCAGAACCATATCTTGGTAGGGGAAAACAATCGGTTTACCGTTGGCAGGGTCAAGGAGGTTGTTTACTGAGAGCATCAAAGTCCAACACTCTATTTGGGCAGCCTGTGTTAAAGGAACGTGAACGGCCATCTGGTCCCCGTCAAAGTCTGCGTTGTAAGCGTGACATACAAGGGGGTGAAGTTTAATGGCTTTTCCGTCAACCAAGACCGGTTCAAATGCCTGGATTCCCAAGCGGTGAAGAGTGGGTGCACGGTTAAGTAAAACAGGGTGCTCTTTAACAACGTCGTCTAAAATTGCCCATACTTCGGCTGTCTCCTGTTCAACCAGCGTCTTAGCCTTTTTTATGTTATAAACAATCCCTTTTTGGACAAGGCGTTTCATTATGAAGGGTTTGTAGAGCTCTAGAGCCATTTTTGAGGGCAATCCGCACTGATGGAGACGCAACTCGGGACCTACAACAATAACCGAACGTCCGCTGTAATCGACCCTTTTGCCGAGGAGGTTCTGTCTGAAACGTCCCTGTTTACCCTTAAGCATATCAGAAAGAGATTTTAAAGGACGGTTAGATGCTCCTTTAACTACCCTCTTTTTCTTTGAGTTATCGAAAAGGGCGTCAACAGCCTCCTGAAGCATCCTTTTTTCGTTGCGGATAATTATATCGGGAGCATGTAAGCTCATCAGGCGGGCTAATCGGTTGTTTCTGTTGATGACTCTCCGATAAAGATCGTTTAAATCGCTGGTGGCAAAACGGCCTCCGTCAAGTTGAACCATCGGGCGCAACTCGGGAGGGATAACCGGTATCACAGTCAGAATCATCCACTCGGGACGGTTTCCACTGTCGCGGAAGTTCTCCACTACCTCAATCCGTTTTAACAATCTTTTGTCCGACTTCTCCCCTTTGGCAATCATTATTGAGCGCAATTCTACCGAAAGTTCCTCTAGGTCAATATTCTCTAAAAGGTTTTTAACTGCTTCAGCGCCCATCATTGCCTGGAAAGCTTCTCCATATTGGTCTCGGGCGTCGTAGTATTCATCCTCACTTAAAAGCTGTTTGTACTTTAATTCTGTCTCTCCCGGGGCAACGACCACATACTTCTCATAGTAGAGAATTGACTGCAGTGCCGTGCGCGGGATGTCTAAAAGGAGACTCATCCGAGAAGGAACCGAGCGATAATACCAAATGTGAGAAACCGGAGAGGCCAAATCGATATGACCCATCCGCTCTCTGCGGACTTTAAAGTGGGTTACTTCAACTCCGCAGCGGTCGCAGATTACCCCTTTGTAACGGATAGATTTAAACTTTCCGCAGTAACACTCCCACTCTTTGGTAGTTCCAAATATTTTTTCACAAAACAGACCGTCGCGTTCCGGGCGCAGGGTCCGATAATTGATTGTCTCTGGCTTTTTGACCTCACCGTATGACCAGGCCTTAATTTGTTCGGGACTGGCTAATTTTATCATGATGCTGTCGAAATCCTGAATTTCTTTCATCCGAATTCTCCTGCTTAATTAATCGAATCTTGCTTATTGATAAGCTCTTCGTCTCTCTCGGTAAGGGGAACTTGGCGCCCTTTTGCATCGTAAACAGACATATCGAGTGCCAAACCGCGAACCTCTTGGACGAGAACGTTAAAGGCTTCAGGCATTCCGGCATTTGTTGCCAACTCCCCTTTAACGATGCTTTCATAAATCTTTACCCTACCGTTCATGTCGTCTGATTTAATTGTAAGTAACTCTTGAAGGGTATTTGCTGCTCCGTATGCCTCAAGTGCCCAGACTTCCATCTCTCCTAAACGCTGTCCGCCGAATTGGGCTTTTCCGCCGAGTGGCTGCTGGGTTACAAGTGAATAAGGACCGGTAGAACGGGCGTGCATCTTATCGTCGACAAGGTGATGAAGCTTTAAATAATAGGTGTATCCGCAGAAAACCGGATTAACAAACGGTACTCCGGTCTGCCCGTCATACAGGGTGACTTTGGAAGTAACCGGCAAGCCTGCTTCAACCATCAGTTTTTCAATATCCTCCAACGGAGATGACTCAAAGACTGGAGAAGAGTACCAGTTGCCGAGCTTATGGGCAGCCCAGCCCAATTGGGTCTCCATCAGCTGCCCGATGTTCATTCTGGAAGGTACCCCCAGCGGATTCAGACACACATCAAGGGGTGTCCCGTCTGCCATGTAGGGCATATCCTCTTCGGGAAGTACTTTAGCAACGACACCTTTGTTACCGTGACGTCCGGCCATTTTATCCCCTTGGCGCAGCTTTCTTTTCGTTGCAATGAGAACTTTAACCATCTCATCGACACCGGGGGGAAGTTCATCCCCTTCGCTTCTTTTTAATCTTTGGATATCGATTACAATCCCTTCTGTTCCGTGGGGAACTTTTAAGCTTGTGTCTCTAACCTCTTTGGCTTTTTCACCGAATATAGAGTTGAGAAGCTTAAATTCGGGAGTGGTATCCGATTCACTTTTAGGTGTTACTTTACCGACCAAAATAGAGCCCGGTCTTACCACCGAACCGATATGGACAATCCCATCGGCATCAAGTTGTTCGAGACTCTTCTCACTGGTGTTGGGAATATCCCTAGTCAGTTTTTCGGGACCTAACTTTGTCTCTCTTATGTCGGTTGTAAACTCTTTGATATGGATAGAGGTATAGATATCCTCTTTTACAACCCTTTCACTGATTAAAACTGAGTCTTCGTAATTGTACCCTTTCCAGGGAACAAATCCAACTAGGATATTCTGTCCTAAGGCTAACTCTCCGTTTTCGGTAGCCGGTCCGTCGGCAAGAACCTCCCCTTCCTTAACCTTTTGTCCAACTTTAACGGTTGGCTTTTGGTTGAAACAGGTATCTTGGTTTGTCCGTTCGAATTTCTGAATGGCATAGGTATCGATATCACCTTCAATTTCAGGGTTGTCCACTTTAATCTCAATTTTAGTTGAGGAGACATAAGAGACAACTCCGCCTCTGAGGGCTTTTACCAATACTCCGGAATCATAGGCTGTTTTGGCCTCCATTCCGGTTCCGACTAACGGAGCCTTGGGGAACAACAGCGGAACGGCCTGCCGTTGCATGTTTGAGCCCATCAAAGCCCGGTTAGCATCGTCATGCTCCAAAAATGGGATTAGGGAGGCTGCCACACTTATAACCTGCATCGGTGAAACATCCATGTATTTCACCTCTTTTGCCGTTCTGGTTGTGTAGTCTCCGCTTCTTCTGACCGGGATATCGGTCTCCAAGAAGTTCCCCTCATCATCAAGGGGAGAGTTTGCCTGTGCAATGAAGAACTTTTCTTCATCGTTGGCATCTAAAAACCTGACGTTATCGGTTACCTTTCCGTCAAGGACTTTTCTATAAGGAGTTTCTAAAAAGCCATGTTTATTAACCCGTGTGTAGTTAGCCAAAGAGACAATCAGACCAATATTTGGTCCTTCAGGAGTCTCGATGGGGCACATTCTACCGTAGTGGGTATAGTGTACGTCTCTAACTTCAAAAGAGGCTCTGTCACGCGATAATCCTCCCGGACCTAAAGCGTTGAGTCTTCTTTTGTGGGTTAATTCAGCTAAGGGGTTTACCTGGTCCATAAATTGGCTAAGTTGACTTGAACCAAAGAACTCCTTAATTGCTGCAACAATTGGCTTAATACAAATTAAATCTTGTGGTTTTACCTGATTGCTCTCTAAGTTCATCCGCTCACGGGCGATTCTTTCCATCCGTGCGAAAGAAGAACTCAGCTGGTTTTGTAATAGCTCTCCGACCGATCTGACGCGCCTGTTTCCAAGGTGGTCTATATCATCAACGTTCTCTTCGCCGATGTAGACTTTAATCAGAAATGCCATTGTGTTAACAATGTCCTGCGGGGTAAGAACAACTAAATCGGTGTTCAGTTCTTCATCCTCGCTCTCCTCTTCAGTGGAAAACTTTTTGTTAAATTTGTAGCGTCCTACGCTTCCCAAATCGTATCTTCGAGGGGAGAAAAACAGCTCGGGAAGCTCTTTTTCTGCCCTTTCAATTGCAATCATCTCCCCAGGTTGTAAGACGGCATAAATCGGAGACAGCACATCCTCTTTTGTCGGTTCATCGTATCCTTCTTGAGTATATTTTGCATCTTCGATTTCAAAGCAGTTAATGATGATTCTGGAGTGGAGAGAGTCGGGATTTTCCTCATCAATTATCTTGATTGAATCAACTCCCTCTTTTACCAGTGCCTCGATATAAGCGGGGGAAAGTTCGTCCCCTGCTCTGAGCAGTTTCTTGGGAGTCTTTGATTTGGCACTGAATATATCGGAAAAAGCAATGGAGCCAACGTATTGGTTGTTATCCTCCATCTTCTTAAACAACTCTATTGTTTTACCTTTGTAGAAATTGGCAACGATTTTCTCTCTCGAATCAAGACCGATAGCCCTTAAGAGCAGTGTCCCTAAAATTTTCTTCTTTCGGTCTATCTTTGCATAGAGGAGTTCTTTCTTTTTATCTTCGATTTCAAATTCCAACCATGAACCGCGATAAGGGATTATTCGGGATGAATAGATGCCTTTGTCATTGGAGAAAATGACACCCGGTGAACGGTGGATCTGACTGACGACTACTCGTTCGGCTCCGTTGATAATAAAGGTGCCGCGCTCGGTCATCAGTGGGATATCGCCAAAGAAAATCTCTCTTTGTCTAAGCTCCCCTGTCTGGGTCAGTTCAAGACTGATTGTAGCTTTAATCGGGACAGCATAGGTGCGTCCTTTGCGCTTGCACTCAATCTCGTTGAATTTGATATTGTCAAAATCGATTGTATAGCCGTGGTAGTGTAAACACATCTCCCCGTTTTGACTTTCGATAGGGAATGTCGACTGAAATACCTGTTCCAGTCCACTGTTAGAGTCGACTTCCAACCCTTTCTTCATCCTATCCAACTGCAGAAATTGATTGTAAGAATCAATTTGCACCCCAACTAAGTTGGGTAACTCAACAACTGGTTTGGGATGTTTTCCAATAAATTTTCTAGTACTTGAATTGCCTTTGGCAACCATTATTACCCTCCGGAAGGTCAGTGTTTCGAAAAAATCAGACTAAAGTCCGAATGCCAACACACAGCAACGGATAAGACACGATTGGCCACCGAAAAATTCTCGGTGGCTAATCTGTTGGGCATAAGCCCACTGGCACTTATAAGAAACGTTCTATTTAATCTCAATAGTTGCGCCTGCTGCTTCGAGCTTCTCCTTGATAGAATTGGCTTCTTCTTTGGAGACTGCCTCTTTAACTGTTCCGCCGGCTGTAACAAGGTCTTTGGCCTCTTTTAATCCTAATCCGGTAAACACACGAACTTCTTTAATTACAGGGATTGTTTTCCCTTCTGCAACCCCTTTGATAATGACATCAAATTCGGTCTGCTCTTCAACTTCTTCGGCAGGTCCGTTTGCGACACCAGCAACAGCTACAGGAGCAGCGGCTGTAACGCCAAATTTCTCTTCCATTGCTGAGATAAGTTCCGATATCTCCATCACAGTCATGTTTGCGATTGCTTCCAAAATTTCTTCTTTTGTTTTAGTAGCCATATTATCTTCTCCTTATTTCTTTACGACAGTAGCATGTCTACGCTTTCGTGAAGACTAATGTCGTTTTAATTTTCTTTCGAATCAACAAATGCCTGTAAAGTACGGGCAAGCTTTGCCAATGGAGCATTTATAGTCCCCATTAAAGAGGCGATTAACTCCAACCTTGTAGGAAGTTTACTGTAGGCTGCAACTTCGTTGGCATCAAACAACTTCCCATCCAAATAAGCCCCTTTTACCTTTAGTGGGGCATTTTTAGCCATCTCAAAGAGAACCTTTGCTGCTGCATTGGAAGCATCTTCCCCTTTGGTAAGGGCTATTGCTGTCGGTCCGATTAAGTTCTCATCGGGCCCGCTGTACGACAAATCTTCCATTGCCAATTTAGCAAAGCGGTTTTTAACAACCCGGTAAGCAGCCTCTTTTGCCCTAAGCTGGTTTCTTAGAGTTGTGATTTGCTCAACGGTCATTCCTCTGTAATCGGTGAAGAAAAAGCCGTTGTAGCTGGAAAACTCATCTTTAATCTCTTTGACAGCATCCACTTTATATTGTGCTTTTTTAGCCTCATATTTTGCCATAACCAACTCCTTTAGCTCTCTTTGACTGCTACCATGACGCCCGGGCCCATAGTGGAACTCAGGGCAATACTCTTTAAGTAATCTCCCTTGGCATCGCTGGGTTTTTTTCTTATAACTTCGCTTAATACAGCTTCGGCGTTTTCTGTTAAAAGGTCGGTAGCCATCGATACTTTACCGATAGCTAAGTGGACAACACCGGTTTTATCGGAGCGAAACTCCACTCTTCCCTGTTTCAACTCGGCTAGTGCCCCTTTGATGTCAAAAGTAACAGTCTGAGTTTTAGGGTTGGGCATTAAACCGCGCCGTCCTAAAATCGGTCCTAGTCTGCCGACATCTTTCATCATATCGGGAGTAGCCACAGCAACGTCAAACTCAAGCCAACCACCCCTAATTTTCTCAACCAATTCGACATCGCCGACGTAAGTTGCTCCGGCATCTAAAGCCTCTTGAGCTTTATCCCCTTTGGCAAATACCAACACTCTCTTCTCTGCCGAGAATTGATGGGGTAAAACAACGGTGTCTCTGACCGACTGACTTTTTTTAAGAGTTAGGTTGAGCGAAATCTCAACAGTCTCGTCAAACCTTGCGAATGCAACTTTCTTAACAAGCTCTGTAGCCTCTTTTAGGCTGTATTGCTTTGTTTTATCAACTTGCTTTGCAGCTTCAATATACTTTTTACCACGCTTCATACTAAGCCTCCACCTCTACACCCATGCTTCTGGCAGTTCCCGCAATAATCTTTTTTGCTGCCTCAATGTCGAGTGCGTTGAGATCGGGAAGTTTGGTCTTTGCGATTTCGTTCAGCTGATCTTTCTTTAATTTCCCTACTTTTTGAGTATGTGGAACTCCTGAACCCTTCTCTAAACCGATTGCCTTTTTAATAAGGACAGAAGCTGGAGGGGTTTTAAGGATAAAAGAGAATGAACGGTCTGCATACACTGTAATTACTACAGGAACTATTAAACCGCTCTCAATGTTTTTTGTCCGGTCATTAAACTGCTGAACAAACTGGGGTGCGCTGACACCATGGGGCCCTAAAGCGGGTCCGACGGGGGGCGCAGGAGTGGCCTTTTGGGCCGGACACTGCAATTTAATTATTGCAGAAATCTTCTTCTTTGCCATAATTATTCTCCTTACGCAACATCTCTTCAAAAAAGAGTTTGCGCTGGTATTAACGCCTCACAAACTGTAAGGCTCCCAACACCGTCTCGCGGTGGGATTTGTAAAAAAACGTCCTCAAATTTTTTCAACTTGAAGGAAATCTACTTCAACAGGAGTTGAGCGTCCAAAGATTCCGACAAGAACTCTCAGTCTGCCCTTCTCCAAATTAATCTCTTCAATCGTTCCGGTAAATGATTCAAACGGCCCTTCAATAATTTTAACATGTTCACCTTCTGAAAATGTCTGTTTTGGTCTAAGAACCTTTTCGCTCTTAATTTCACCGGTTTTCTGTAATATCCCTTTTAACTCATCGTCGGACAAAGGGGTCGGTCTTCTTCCGTCAAGCGAACCGACAAATCCGATAACTCCCTGAATCCTTTTAATCTGAGAGCAGAAATACTCCCACTGAAACTCAGGCAAATCCATTTGAATTAAAATATAGCTGGGTAAAATTTTCCTCTTTACGGTCTTTTTTACCCCGTCTTTTACTTCAACAACTTCCTCGGTAGGAACTTTTGCATCAGAGACGACCTCATTAAACTGAGGATCGCTTTCCATTATTTTGCGGATTGTTTTCTCAATTTTATTCTCATACCCTGAGTAGGTATGTACAACATACCAACTTTTTGCCATCTCTTCTCCCTAAAATATTAAGTCGACACCCTGAACGAGTAAAAAATCGACCAAGCCAAGAATCACGGCAATAATTGCAGTTGAAATAATGACAATTTTTGTTGAGGCAACAACCTCATCACGTGAAGGCCAAACAACCTTCTTCAACTCTAAGTGAGACTCTTTGAAATACCGAAATATTTTCTTCATCAACAAACTCCTTGACGGGAAGCCAACAGGCCAGGTAGGACTCGAACCTACAACATCTGGTTTTGGAGACCAGCGCTCTAGCCATTGGAGCTACTGGCCTATTCGCATCCCAACAGAACCTAGCCTATTTAATCTTCGTCTCGCGATGAAGGGTATGTTTCCGTTCAAACGGGCAAAACTTATTAAACTCAATCTTTCCTGGGATATTTCTGCGGTTTTTTTCCGTTGTGTAGTTTCTCCGTTTACATTCTGTACATTGTAAGGCGATTTTTTCAACCGGCCCCTTCTTTTTGCTGCCTGCCATGCAAAACTCCTTGCCGTTAAACGGCTCTATAAAGCCCCCGATCGGATTTGAACCGATGACCCCCACCTTACCATGGTGGTGCTCTGCCAACTGAGCTACAAGGGCATAATAAACCCATAATTTGCCTGCTGTTTTAGTCGAGCAGCTGTCAACGTAGCAAATCACCCCTGTTTTGTCAATATCAAGAGCGGATAAAAATAAGCCGCACCGATGTTGATTTGCATCACCTATTCAGTTACTATGGCGTTAAATAAAACCTTTTACAAGGTGTTAGGGGAATTATTATGCCAACAAATCAGGATCACACCCGTTTTAGCCCGACAAAAGAGGCTATCGCAGTTGATTTTGCCGAACATTTGAAATACACACTTGATGCCGATGAGTATCACAATACAGAAGTCAATCGCTATACCGCTTTGGCTTTAGCAATTCGTGATCGGATTATTCATCAGTGGCACCACTCAAGATTGACCCAGAGAAGAGCCAATGCAAAAAGAGTTTACTACCTCTCTTTGGAGTTTCTTATGGGAAGGGCAATGACTAATAACGTCATCAATCTCAACCTAAGCAAAGAGGTTGAACAGGCAATGAGCTCTCTCGGATATGATTGGGAAGAACTTGTTGAGGTTGAAAGCGATGCCGGTTTAGGCAACGGGGGTCTCGGCAGGCTTGCGGCTTGTTTTCTTGACTCAATGGCCACTTTAGATATTCCTGCTTTCGGTTACGGAATTAGGTACAACTACGGAATATTCAAACAACAAATTAAGAACGGGTGGCAGACCGAACAACCGGACAGTTGGCTCAGAAACGGAAATCCTTGGGAAATTGTCAGAAAGAATCTCAGCTATACTGTCAATTATGGAGGGGAGGTTCGCATAATCAGAGAAAAGGGGAAAGATTTATATAAATGGGTAAGTTCTGACCAGGTTCAAGGGGTAGCTTACGATATGCCCATTGTCGGCTATGGGGGGAAAACAATTAACACCCTCAGACTTTGGAGTGCCCAGGCAACCGAAGAGTTCAACTTTCAAGAGTTTAACGAAGGAGATTATGTTGAATCGGTTAGATCCAAAACTTTAGCCGAGACATTGAGTCAGGTTCTCTATCCAAACGATACCCGTTACATGGGAAAAGAGTTGCGTCTAAAACAACAGTACTTCTTTGTTGCCTGCTCTTTAGCCGATATCATCAGGCGCTTTAAAAGAGAAAATGTTAGTTGGAACAGATTACCCGAATTTGCGGCAATTCAACTTAACGACACTCACCCTTCTTTGGCAATTCCCGAGTTGATGCGCCTTTTAATCGACGACTACTTTTTGGAGTGGGACGAGGCTTGGAACATAACGGTTAACACCATGGGTTATACCAACCATACTTTAATGCCCGAAGCTTTGGAGAAATGGCCTCTTTCAATGATGCAGGCTATTTTGCCCCGCCATTTGCAGATAATCTACGAGATAAACCATCGCTTTTTACAGCATGCCGTCTCCTTTTTCCCGATGCACCCGGAGGCTGTTGCCAATTTGAGCATCATTGAAGAGGGAGAATCCAAAAATGTCAGAATGGCAAATCTCTCAATAATAGGATCTCACTCAACAAACGGGGTGGCACAACTTCACTCAACTCTTTTAAAAACAAGGATGTTTGTTGAGTTCGCAACTGTTTTTCCCAACCGATTCAACAACAAAACAAACGGTATCACCCAAAGAAGATGGCTTTTACACTCCAACCCACTGCTGGCATCGAAAATAAGTGAGGCCATCGGTGACGGATGGATTACCGATTTCAGTAAAATAAGAGAGTTGGAACCATTTAGTGAAGACAGTTCTTTTGTTGCCGATTTTCTCAAAATAAAAGAAGAGGCAAAAAAAAGGGCG
>JBAYOE010000003.1:0-24854 GCA_041678405.1 Sphaerochaetaceae bacterium
CAGTTTTTGTTAATGCAAATTAAGGATAATTCGGTTACTATAAAAGTATGAAAAATGGATTAACACCTCAGGGAGTATATGTTTCACTTGTGACCCCTTTTAGAGATAATGAAGTTGCCTATGATCTGCTAAAAGAGAATATTCGTCTATTGCAACAAACCGATGTCAGCGGGTTTTTAGTCTTGGGAGGGAATGCCGAAACCCACGGAATGAACAGTTTTGAGAAACTTGAAATAGTGAAAATCGTAAAAGAGAACAGTACTAAAAAACAGATAATTGTCGGTATCAGTGCCGACAGCAGCCGTTTGGCAATTGAGGAGATTGAAAAACTCGATAAAAATCTGGTTGATTATGTTAGGGTTTTACCTCCCCATTACTTTGCCAAAAGCATGACTCGTGAGATTCTTTACCGCTTTTACAGTGAAGTCGCCGACTCTTCAAAACTTCCCATTATTTTGTACCACGTACCCAAACTGACAAACGGGGTGGAGTTCTCTGCCGATATGGTCAAAGATCTGGCCAGGCATCAGAATATCGTGGGGATAAAAGACTCTTCGGCTGATGGGATTTATGGATTTATTGCTTCAACCTGCACCTTTAGCGATTTTGCTGTTTTAGCTGGAAGTGCCAACACTTTCTACCCCGCGTTGGTCTCCGGAGCCGCTGGGGGGAATATGACGGTTGCAAATTACCTGCCGGATATGTGTTGTTCATTGTATGAGAACTATAAAAATGGGGATTTGGAGCAAGCACGAAAACTCTATTTCACCCTCTATACAATTAACAAATATGTCTCGGGTAAATTGGGGATAGCGGGGATAAAAGCGGCTATGACTATTTTAGGTTACCATGGGGGGGAACCGCGTAGTCCGATAAGGGCTTTAGATAATGCTGCAGTGGAAAATTTAAAAGTAAGATTAGATGAAATGCTCAGTGAATTTTGACGGCTGAACACCCGTTTTTAGTTTAAAAAAATAGTCCAATAATGATTTATCAAAATGATAATAAATTTTTGTTGCGGATTTGAATTTTATAGCTTATGGTCTTTATGGGCAAGTTCTGATTTGGTTAGTTCGAAGTTTTTGCAAACTGGTCCTCTTGGATTATTTAATTCACAAACTTCAAAAAGCCTTTTTAGGGCTGTTCCCATTCATTTATATATTTTTCTAGGAGGAAAAAGATGAAAAAAAGAGTAGTAGGGATTGCACTTATTTTAGTGCTGTTGCTCTCACTAGTCGGACAAAACGTATTTGCTGGGGGAAAAGCCGAAGCACCTAAAAAAGATGGTTATACCTTCGGTTTTGCCATGCCAATGCTTACCAACTCATATTGGATACCTCTACTATATGGTATCAGAAGCGAGTGTGAAAAACTTGGCATCAATTTGATTGAAGTAGAAGCTGGTGGTTTTGGTAACTTAGACAAACAAATCAGTCAAATTGAAAACCTCATGCAACAAGGAGTTGATGCTCTTCTAGTTGGCGCTACTGACGGGGCTGGAGTAGTTGCCATCGTTGAACAAGCTATGGACATGGGAATTCCTGTAGTCGGAGTAGGAAGCCAACCGAAAACTGATAAAATGACAACAAAAGTTTTAGCAGACGACTACGACATGGGAGTTATCCAAGCTGAAGCTTTAGCTGAAATTCTTAACGGAAAAGGTGAAGTTGCTATGTTTAGTGGTCCTCCGGGAAATAACTGGAGTGAAGACCGCGCTGACGGTTTCAGAGATACTGTTGCAGCTAAATATCCTGGGTTAAAAATTGTTGCCGAACAATGGACCGAAGTAAGCAGAACCATTGCCATTGACTTAATGGAGACATGGATTCAGGCTTTCCCGAATCTCCAGGGAATCTATTCAGCTAACGACGACTTAGCTGCCGCTGCTGTTACTGCCATTGTTGGTGCTAACAAACAAAACCAGATTAAAGTTGCTTCTGCTAACCCAACCGATGCAGGATTTGAAAACCTTAAAAACAACTTAATGGCTGCTTTTGCAATTCAGCAGACTGTATTGCAGGGACAAGAGGGCGTAAGAGCTGCTCTTAAAGCCGTCAAGGGTGAACCAACAGAGAAGGTTGTTGTAACTTCGGCTCTTAAACTTACAGCTGAAAACTTTGCAACATTTGACTTTAGTTCTGTAAGACACCCCGATTGGTTTAAACCCTAATCGTTGTTTTTGTTAATGTTCCTGTCGCCCTTGACAGGAACAATTTTTATGTTAAACAATAGTAAAAATAATACCAACCCAGTATTGATGAATTACCAATACTGTGTTTATACGAAATTAGCTTTATGCTATAAATTAAATTACCAAGTGGAAGGGGGTCCAATATGCACTTTTACAATGGCTGGAAAGATTCTCGGGTACGTTCTCATGCTGTTAGGATCGGAGATTTGGTTTACTGCTCGGCAGTGAGACCGACAGAGAGAAAGACGGGAAGGATAATTAGCGACCGAGACTTCTCAGCACACGTTAATCAGTGTTTAGACAATTTGGATGTAGTTTTAAATGAAGAAAAATTAGCACTTAAAAACGTTGTTAAATTGACAATATTTGTCAGAAACATCCGCTATAAAAAAATAGTTGATGAGACTGTTTCTAAGCGATTCGATAAATCTTCAATGCCTGTAGCCAATATTTTGGAGATGAACAGATTTGAAGACGACCACGACGTTACAATCGATTGTGTGGCTGCTTCAAATGACATTGAAGTTACATACTACAGTGATGACTCTTACGCCCCTTTTTCGGGTGCTGTAAAATATGGTAACTACGTATCTTGCTCAACCGTAGTACCAGAGGCAACCAGCCTGACTTATAACGACGAACTCTTCAAAGAAGAGGTCAAAGAATCTTTTAACGAAATTAATCGACTCCTCAATTTAGCAGGAGCTTCATTGGATAATCTTTTTAGAACAAGGGTTTATGTAAGGAACATGCTTGATCGTGTTTTGGTAAATGAAGTTACCAAGGGCATCCTTGATCCCTACCCATTAAGAGTTATAACTGAAGTACCCCGCTTACCCAACGAACAACGACTTGCCATTGAGGCTGAAGCCTACATAGGTAACTCCCTTGAAAGATTAAAAACTGAAAAAGGGCAATTGCCGACCGGTCCGTTTGTTCAGGGAATAAGAATTGATGACAGATATATCTATTGTGCAGGGGTCAGACCGATAGACCCAGTCTCAAAAAGATTGATAGACGGTTCAATAAAAGATCGGATAGTTAGATGTATGGAGAACTTACAGGCGGTTTTGAATGTTGGTGGTAGTTCTTTGGAACATGTCTTTGAGAGTCGTATTTATTTGAGAAACATGGCTGATCTTCCTTTAGTCGAAGAGGTGTTCAAAGAGTACTTTAAGGCTGAGCGCTATCCGATTTGGACTGCTGTTGAAATTACCCGTTTAAATGAAGATTATGAAAAAGGTTGGGATCCCAACCACGATGTTGAAATTGAGGTGTCAGCATATGAGTAGTTCTACAACAAAAGAACCTCTTTTAAAAGTCCAGGGTGTAAGCAAAGCATTCCCCGGGGTTCAGGCTTTAAAACAGGTCGACTTTGAGCTTGTCGAGGGGGAGTTACACTTTCTAATCGGTGAAAACGGAGCGGGAAAAAGTACTTTTATTAATATCTTAAGCGGAGATTTCCCCCCTGACGAGGGAAAAATCTGGCTCGAAGGTAAAGAGGTTCGTTTTAACTCTCCCATTGAAGCCCAAAGGGCAGGGGTTAAAACCATTCACCAAGAGTTTATGCTTATTCCAAACTTAAACGTTGCCGAAAATATTACCATAGGGCATCGCCAAAAAGCTTTTGGCCCGGTGATGGATTGGCGCAGAACTTATAAAGTTGCCGAAGATACATTAAAAAAACTTAATGTAAAACTTGATTTAAAGAAGCTGGTTAAAAATTTAACAGCCAGTGAAAAACAGATTGTTGACATAGCGCGGGCACTTCTGGGAGAAGCCAAGATACTGATTATGGACGAACCTACCAGTGCCCTAAGTTCCGGAGAAATTGAGGATTTATTTAAACTTATTAAAGAGCTTAAAAGACAGGGGATTGCAATCATCTATATTTCACACCGCTTAGAAGAGCTTAGTGAAATTGCAGACAGAGTTACAGTGTTCAGAGACGGTAATCATATCTGCGAACTGCCGGTAACCTCCGAACTTAAAACCGAGTATTTGGTGGAGCAGATGGTTGGGGCAAAAATCGAAGACCAATATCCCCATACCCCCATGAAACCTGGCCCTGTTAAGATAAAAACTACGAATCTCAGTTTCGATACCTCTTTCAGAAACATAAATATTGAAGCTAAAGAGGGTGAGATTATAGGAGTGACCGGGGTTGTAGGTTCAGGAATGGAGCAATTGGCTTACACCTTAGCCGGAATTACAGGTGATTATAGTGGGGATATTCATGTTAAAAACCAGGTGGTAAAACTAAAATTCCCCAAGGATGCCATTGAGGAGGGAATCGGTTTTATTCCCAGTGACCGGCGTGATATGGGAATAATTGTCGACTTTCCGGTCAGCCACAATATCTCTCTGCCCATTTTAGAAAAATTAGGTAAAAAGGGGTGGATTAAAAAAGAGACGGAAGAGGCTGTTGCCAAAGATTATGCCAGTAAACTCCAAATCGTGACACCCGGGATTTATGCTACGACCAAAAACCTCAGCGGCGGGAACCAACAAAAAGTTGTAATCGCCAAATGGTTGGCCAAAGCTGCCGATACTTTAGTTTGTGTTGAGCCTACCAGGGGAATTGATGTCGGTGCAAAAACAGAGATTTACTCCCTTTTCCATCAAATGGTTGAAGAGGGCAAAAGCGTACTTCTGTTTTCTACCGACTACTCTGAAGTATTAGGTATGTGTGATCGAATCTACGTAATCCGAGACGGTGTTATCGTAAAAGAGTTTAAAGACAATAAGGTAAGCCGTGAAGAACTTATTAAAGCTGTTTTTGGTGATGTAGAAAAAAGTAGTCCAAAGGTGGAGGAGACAAATTAATGGCACTTAATACTAAAGCCCTCGTAGATAGGCTAAAGCGGACTGGAGGGTCTCTTTTAATCCTAATTGTGATTGTTGTCGTTATGACACTAATCGATAAACGGTTTCTTTCGCCTGAGAACGTCAGAAATATCTTAAGAATCGGAGCTATTACGGTAATTGCCGTTTATGGGCAAACATTTGTAATGCTTACCGGTCAGATTGATTTATCAATGGGGGCAGTCGCCTCTCTCTCAAGTGTAATTATAGGGTTGGTTGTTGTTCAGCTTGGATGGCCCCTCTTTATAAGTATAATTTTTGCACTTTTAGTCGGTGCACTTGTCGGATTGGTTAACGGGGTTCTGGTTTTCCATTTTGGATTACCCTCATTTATTACCACGTTTGGGATGTTTACCTCTCTTTCGGGGTTTGCCAGCTCTCTTACAGGCAGTACACCTATAGAATTAGCGGGACTGTGTAACATCGGTTGGATCGGAAGAGGGTTTGTCGGGGCAGTACCTATCCCAATCATAATTGCAGCCATAGCGTTTATAATCCTTCATCTGGTACTAAACAACACCGGTTATGGAAGAACAGTTAAGGCAATCGGGTACAACCGAAAAGTTGCACTCCTTTCGGGTCGAAAAGTAAAACTTATCGGAATAATTACCTATGTTCTTTCTGGTTTCCTTGTAGGATTAACTGCTGTCCTTATGAGTTCCAGAATTTATTGTGCTCACCCTGATTTAGCTCCGAACCTAGCTTTTGATGCCATTGCAGCAGCTGCTGTCGGTGGAATCAGTATGCAGGGGGGGAAAGGGAACCTCGTTGAGGCAACCATCGGAGCTCTTATCATTGTTGCACTGTTAAACGGCTTAACATTGGTTAACGTTACCACATACATGCAGATGGTCACCAGAGGTTTGGTAATTATTGTAGCAGTTGCTCTAAACAATGTAAGAACTTTTGGTTTTGCTAATGTAACAGGGATAAGTTTTCGTCGGAAAAAAGTTGGGGTAGAAGTATGAAAAAAGCTTTACAACAAAGAACAGATAAAAATAAAGAGGGTGTCATTGCCCAGTTATCGCGGATGAAATCATCAATCGATTGGTTTCAGTTTGGTGCCGTCGGTTTATTAATATTAATTTGGTTGATTATGTACTTCTCAACACCGCACTTTGGCAATAAATTTAACCAGATTAACCTGATGAGACAGGCTTCGGTTTTAATGGTAGCGGCGGCAGCCCAAACATTTGCGGTAATTGCCGGCGGGTTAAATATTGCCGTCGGCTCTTCAGTAGCCCTTTCGGCAGTAGTTTCAGCGGCAGTGTCCCTTAAGTTTGGAACAGCCGCAGGCTATATCGCCGGAGTTCTTACAGGAGTACTTACAGGCTTTCTTTTGGGTGTTGCAGTCGGAATTTTCAGAGTCGATGCGACAATCGGCACGGTTGGGCTTATGGCAGTCGCACAGGGATTGGCTTTCCAAGTTACCAGAGGACGCCCTGTTACCGGACTTCCACAAACGTATAGGATAGTGGGAATGGGTATGTGGGGCGGTGTTCCTATTTTAGTTGTGGTTGCCCTTTCTACAATAATCCTTGTCCATATTTTCCTCTCCTACACGGTATGGGGAAGAAATATATACGCAGTGGGTGTTGATGAAGAGGCTGCCCGTTTAGCCGGAATAAAGGTGCGCTGGTACAAGATACTTTCGCAAGTTTTGAGTGTATCACTGGCAGCTTGGGCCGGGGTTCTGCTTAGCAGTCGAATTAATACAGGAATTGCAACAATAGGAGCTGGGATGCACCTTGAGGCAATAGCCGCAGTAATTCTGGGTGGAACAGCTCTTTTCTCTGGGGAAGGGAACGTATTAAAAGCCCTTATCGGTGTTATGATTATAACAATTCTTAACAACGGAATGGATCTGTTGCACGTTTCCCACTATTTACGCGATATCCTCTTGGGATTAATTGTCATCAGTGTTGTATTTATCAACACAACACTAAAAAATAGGTAACTGTTTTAAAGGAGAATTATATGGGAGAAATAAAATACGTTAACCCTCCAAATATGCCAAAACCTAACGGCCCTTATGGATACGGAACTATACAAAATGGGTGGTTTTATATGGCAGGACAAATTCCTGTAGATCCCGATAACCCATCGGCAGCACTTCCTGAAACAATAGAGGAACAATCTGAGATTGTATTTAAAAATATTGTCAGGATTTTAGATGCCGCAGGATACGATTTTGAAGATGTAACCAGTGTCAGAGTTTACCTAAAAGATTTGCCCAGAGACCTTCTGCGCTTTAATACCGTCTACACCAAATACTTCAAAGAGGGTAAGTACCCTGTGAGAACTGCCGTTGGTGTAACCGGCTTGGCAAAAGATGCCCTAGTCGAAGTTGACTTGGTTGCCCACAAGAAAAACTAGAAGCTTTTAATTTAAAACTTTACAAGCCACCTGTGAAAAGGTGGCTTGTTGTTTAATGCCGTGTACTGAATAATAATATTTTTTTAACCTCTTTTTGCAAGGAAATTAAGTTTTTCACAAAGAAATTTAAAATAGATAATCCATAACAGAGTAGACCTAAAAAGTCTTTTTACACAACTGCACTTTGTATGCAGTTCGTTCTGTTCGAGCTTTTGATTTGTTATATAACCACCAAAGAATAACTGCTGCAGAGGAGAATTTCCCCTTAGAAAGCATTAGAAGCTTAATGTCTCAAATCCAAAGAATTTTGTTGCATTGTATGGTTGGCGGGTTTACTGTTGGCTAATTATATAAGAGGAGAACTATGAGAAAAAAAGTTCTTGTTGCGGTGATTACTATTGTCCTTTTATTTTCAATAGTGTCCCAAAATCTCTTTGCTGTCAGCAGAACAGAAGCTCCCAAAAAAGAGAAGCTTGTCTTTGGTGTTTCGCTGCCGCTACTTGCCTTTTCGTATGAGATTCCACTTCTTTATGGAATCCGTTTAGAGGCAGAAAAATTGGGAATTGAATTAATTGAACTAGAAGCAGGTGGTTTTGGGAATTTAGATAAACAAATTGCCCAAGTCGAAAATTTATTACAACAGAATATCGATGCTCTGATACTCTCTGCAACCGACGGTGCAGGGGTAGTTGGGGGGGTTGAGCAGGCAGTCAGTATGGGAGTTCCCGTAGTGGGAGTCGGAAGCCAAGCCAACACAGATAAAGTTGTCACTAAAGTTGTTGCCGACGATTATGAGATGGGAGTTATAGAAGCAGAAGCGTTAGCTGCTGCAATCTCCTTTAAAGGTGATGTTGTTATGATGAGCGGCCCTCCCGGAAATAACTGGACTGAAGATCGGGCTGATGGTTTTAGAGACACTGTTAGAAAGAAGTATCCTGAAATAAGAATTGTTGCTGAGCAGTGAACAGATATCAGCAGGACAATTGCCAGTGATTTAATGGAGACGTGGATTCAGGCTTTCCCCAACGTCAGGGGTGTTTATACCACTAACGACGACTTAGCTGTAGGGGCAGTCACTTCAATAGTTGCAGCCAACAAGCAAAACCAGATAAAAGTTGTTTCAGCCAATCCAACAGAGGCCGGTTTTGATAACCTTAAAAATAATTTGATGGCTGCTTTTGCAGTTCAGCAGACTGTTTTACAGGGTCAGGAGGGAGTCAGAGCTGCTTACAAAGCAGTTAGAGGAGAAGCTACTGATTCTGTAATTGTGACACCTGCATTTACTTTGACCAGTGAAAATTATTCTACTTTTGATTTTACGACAGTAAAACATCCCGACACTTTCAGACCTTAACTTGATTGTTAATCCCTCCTTTTCGGAGGGATTTCTACTCTTTCTTTATAATAAAAATTAGCTTGAGGGACTCTTGCAGTATATTAGTTTTATGGGTATAGTATCCCAAGTTGTACGGGGTTCACGACTTTTGGGGAAAACATTTATAGGGGGACTTAATGGGAAACATTAAATATATAAAGCCTTCTGATATGCCAAACACGCTTGGTCCTTATCAGTACGGTGCGTCAACGGAAGGGTGGCTTTTTATTGCCGGACAAATCCCTGTTAATCCTGACAATCCTGACGCAGCTCTACCCGCAACCATTGAAGAACAAACTGAAATAGTCTTTAAAAATATCTGGAGAATCTTGAAAGCTGCTGGCTATGGGCCGCAACACGTTTTAAACGTCAGAGTTTTTCTTAAAGATCTTTTGCGAGATATAAACGGCTACAATACTGTCTACGTCAAACAATTTGAAGCGGGTAAATACCCATCAAGAACTACTGTCGGAGTGACTGCATTAGCAAAGGATGCTCTGATTGAGATTGATTTGGTAGCATACAAAGAGCCGTAGTTGAAACAAATCCGAATTCTGTGTAACAATGACGTTGCTTCTGAATATTTGTGTTATATATTAGATGTTTATGGAACTCAACAATTAACCTTCTAAGGTTGTTGAGCAAAAAAGAAAAAAAATTTATAGGAGGATATTCGTGGATATACCTAAAAAGATGAAAGCAGCCGTATTATACGGACTTGAAGACATTAGGGTAGTTGAAAGGGATGTTCCAGTTCCGGGCGACGAAGAAGTCTTAATCAAAATTGAAGCATGTTCAATTTGTGGCGGAGATGTAAAAATCGTCTCAAGGGGTATTCCAAACATGCCACCTTTTGGTGAGTTTATCATTGGACACGAATACTCTGGTTACATTGTCCAAAGAGGGGCAACCGTAACAGAGTTCGAAATTGGCGATAGGGTAACAGTAGAGGTTCACAAAGGATGTGACCGTTGTAAAAACTGTCGTGCAGGAAACTACACAACTTGTTTAAATTATGGGGATTACTCTAAAGGGCACAGAGCCAATGGATTTACAACCAACGGTGGATTTGCCGAATATGTTGTCAACCATGTAAACACCCTCTCTAAAATACCCGATAACGTTGACTATGAGAACGCAACAATGGTAACAACTGCCGGTACTCCCCTTTATGGGCTTGAGAAATCGGGTGGTTTTATCCCCGGACAAAACGTTGCAGTAATCGGACCGGGTGCAATCGGATTAATGGCTGTTCAAAGCGCAAAAGCTCTTGGAGCAGATAAGGTAATTTTAACCGGTACCAGAGATGACCGTCTTGAGTTAGGCAAGAGCCTGGGCGCCGATGTTATTATCAACATTAAAAATGAAGACGTTAAAGCAAAAGTATTTGAAGCTACCGATGGAATAGGTGCCGACAGAACACTCTTGGCCGCAGGTTCCTCCAGCGCTTTACAAATGGCTTTGGATATCACCCGCCGCGGCGGAGATATTGTAATTTTAGCCCACTTTGAAGACCCTATCTGCGACGTTGATATCGGTGCAGCCGTATTTAAAGGGATGAACATCTATACGGTACGTGGAGAAGGTTCAAGTACTGTGAAGAGTGCTCTTTCATTGATGAAAGCCGGAAAAATTAAAACTGAATCTTTAATTACACACCACTACTCTTTGGATGACATTAATGAAGGATTCAAAACTTTCCGTTCACGCAGCGGAAATGCTTTAAAAGTTGTTATTAAACCGTAGATAAATATTTAAGGAGTTTTTAAGAATGTCAAATTTTTCAATATATAACCATGTAAAACTTGGAATTGTTCACTTCAAAGCTTATCCTCAAGTAGTTAATGGTACAGGCCCCATTGTTGAGACCTTGAGAAAAATTGTCGAAGATGATTTTTGGACTGCCGTTGAAGTTGGAATGGTCAAAGACGTTAAAGTTCGCAACGAAGTTCGCAACCTTTTAGAGACCAGCCACATGGAAGTTGCTTATGCTTCCCAATCTAAAATTCTTTCAAATAAGTTGAATCTCAACTCTTTAGACAAAAGTGAAAGAAGAGTAGCAATCGGAAGCCTTAAGAGCGCCATTGAAGAGGCTTATCACCTTGGTGCCACAAGAATGAGAATTATGAGCGGAAAAGACCCCGGTGCTGATAAAAGGGAAGAGGCTAAAGATATTTTTGCCGACTCTTTGACAGAACTCATTGAGTACTCAAACAGTTTAGGTAATATGTACATTACTCTTAAAATCTTTGATCGCGATATCGACAAATGTGCCTTAATCGGCCATTTCAGCGATGCCGCCGATGTTGCAGAAGTTGTAAGTAAGAGAGTTAAGAACTTTGGACTTCTTTCTGACTTGTCACACTTCCCGCTTCTTCGCGAAGATCCAAAAGAGGCTTTAGAGAAAGTTAAAAAGTACAGCTTAGATTTCCACATCGGCAACTGTGTAATGAGAGATAAACTTAACCCGATGTATGGTGACTTACAGCCAAGATTTGGAGTTCCCGGAGGCGAGATAGATACACCGGATGTACAAAATTATTTCCAGATTCTCAAAGATATGAAGCTGATTGGTCCTGATAAAATGCCTGTTCTCAGTGCTGAGGTCAGACCACTGTTGGCAGCTGAGAGCTCTGAGGTGATTGTTACAAACACAAAACGAGTTATCAAAGAGGCTTGGGCCGCTGTAAAATAGACTAAAGCAGAAACCCTGTTGCCGTTGGTGACAGGGTTTAGCTAAATTAGTATAGTTGTGGGTTGGTTATTAATCCCACTAATAATTTTTTTTAGGAGTGTAGAGATGGCTGACGACAAAAAAAAGCAATATGTTTTTAAAATCGACGAACTTCCTTGGAAATCGACCCATGGCGGGTCGGTAAAGTCCAAATTGGTTTTGGATGAAGAGCATGGTGGAGCAACCCGCTTCTCTTTGCTTGTTAACTCGATGAGGGCAGGTCTTAACTGTAAACACGATACTCCGGGACACACCCATGAAGAGGAACACTTCATTTATGTGATTGAAGGAACCGGCGGAGTTTCCATTGGCGGAGTGATTTACGAAGTTGAACCTGGTGATGTATGTATAGTTCCTCCCGGAGCTGTTCACTACGTATTTGCCGATCCCATTGAGGATATGACCTACCTAGTGCTCTATTCCCCAGCCGGACCAGAAAAAGAACTATAATAAGGAATAGGTGATGAGTACTGAATTAGAAACTATGAAAGTAAACTTTCTTGGACGCCGTCAGGTAAGTGTCGAATACCGCGGACAGACTATTTTAACAGACCAACCTAAAGGGGTGGGCGGAGATGGTGAAGCTCCCACAGGATTTGACCTGTTTATTGCCTCTTTGGCAGCTTGCTCCGGCTTTTATGTTCAACTTTTCTGCCAAAAAAGGAACATTCCTTTAGAGGCTGTAAAAATGGAAATGACCCCTATTTTTAACGACGAAACTGATGTCCTTTCCAACCTAAATATCAAAGTTGAAACAAACGGTGATTTCCCGGAGAAGTATAAGAAAACAATTTTTAATTTAATTGACCAGTGTGCTGTTAAAAAACAGTTGCTTACTCCGCCACAGGTCAATATTGAGATTGGGGAGATGGCTAACTAAGAGAGGTAGTTTCTATTTTGCACAAATGTGTGCAAAAACTGCATGAAATGTTGGTAAAGTGCGGCGATAAGAGACTGTCTCTTTATCGCCGGTTTATTGGATAGGCAATCAGGCTTCCCCTTAATTGACACTATTTGAAAGAGGTGCTACATTGCAGGTGGAACAGAAATGAACTATCCTTACCTAATTTTTACACAGGATTTACCGATATGTTGAGTATGACGGCCCCTCCCTATTTGTTAGTTATGGCGGGGCTCCGATTTTGTTTGATGGAGGCTTCTAATGGATATTCCTGAAAAAATGAAAGCAGTTGTTCTGATGGGACCAAATCAACTTGAAGTTAAAGAAGTTGATGTTCCTAAACCCGGTCCTGTTGATGTATTAATTAAAGTAGAGTCTTGTGCTCTTTGCGGTACCGATGTTGCTTTAATTAATAAACCGCTTCCCGGGCAACCCCCTTACGGTGAACACATAATTGGTCATGAATATGCCGGTACTGTTGTAGCGGTAGGTGAGACAGTCGATGAATTTGGAATCGGAGATCGCGTCACTGTCGAGGCTCATGGCGGTTGCGGAAGATGTCATAATTGCCGCTTGGGTAACTATGTTGCCTGCCTGAATTACGGCAATACAAAAAAAGGACACCGAGCAAATGGCTTTACCACACCCGGTGGAAATGCCCAGTATGTTATAAACCATATCAACACCGTCCATAAAATTGCCGACCGAGTTACAATGGATGAGGCATCCTTAGCCACAAACTTAGGGTGTGTCCTTTACGGAATTGAGACTCTGGGCGGTTTTGTTGCCGGTCAAAGTGTTGTTATCGTAGGACCCGGTCCTTTAGGCTTAAGCAGTGTGCAAGCTTTTAAAGCCCTTGGAGCTGAAAAAGTTATCCTCATCGGGACAAGAGAATCACGTCTAAAAATTGCCGAACAGACCGGTGCCGATATTATTATCAACAGTAAAAACCAAGACCCTTATGAGGTTATTATGGATGCCACAAACGGCATAGGTGTCGATTATGTGGTTGAATCATCCGGTACAGAGGGCGGAGTCGATTTAGCTATCAGAACTACCAAGAGAATGGGTAGGATTTTGATGCTTGGATTTGCCCACATACCGCTTCCGACCGATTTCGAGTCTCTGGCATTGGACAACAAACATATCTTTACCGTTCGCGGAGAGGGATGGGCAAACGTTGGTCGGGCTGTTTCCTTAATAAACAGAGGTATTGTCGATTTAACACCGTTAATCACCCACACCTTCCCAATTGAGCAAATTGATACTGCTTTTGAGACATTCAACAAAAGAATTGACGGTGCGATTAAGGTAATTTCAAAACCTCAGGAGTAGCATGAAAAAGAGCGTTTTACTAATTGCAACAATGGATACAAAAGGACAGGAGGCCTACTATGTCCGTGACCAGTTGGCCTCTTATGGTCTTAATCCTTTGTTGATGAATACCGGAGCATTCCTTCCCTTTGACGGCAAGGTGGATATAAGTGCTGATGATGTGGTTATGGCTTCTATTGGGATAACAACCAAAGAGATGTTTAAAACCATGAACAAAGGCCAGTGTATCGATGCGATTATCCGGGGGGCTGAGATTTTAACGAAGAAACTCTACGACGAGGGAAAATTTGACGCTATATTAAGTATCGGGGGTGCCCAGGGTACTATAGTGGGAACAGCTGCTATGCGGACACTCCCATTCGGAGTTCCTAAGTTCATGGTTACTACCGTAGCAAGCGGAACTGCCACTTTCGGCCCTTATGTCGGTACAAAAGATATTATTATGATGCACTCGGTTTGTGATATCCTGGGGCTAAATTTTGTAACCAAAACAGTCTTTGACACTGCCGTGAGCGGAATTTACGGAATGCTTAACAGAAAAGAGAGTGGTGAAAAAAAAGAGACCAAAGGTGCAATCGCAGTCTCAATGTTAGGCACTACGACTACCGGTGCTTTAAGAGCTAAAGAGTTGATTGAAAAAGCCGGATATGAGTTTGTTGCCTATCACCAAAACGGAACCGGTGGAATAGCAATGGAGGAGATGATTGCCGACGGATTTTTTGTCGGAGTGCTCGATTTAAACCTCCATGAGATTGGAGACGGTTATTACGGTGGTTTACACGGCTCAATCAGAGAAGGACGCCTTGAAGAGGCCAGTAGGATTGAATTGCCGCAGGTAATAGCTCCCGGAAGCATCAACTACACAGTACAGGGGCCAGAAAACGAATTAAGCGATGAATTGAAAAAACGCAAATATATCGTTCACAATCCGATTCTTACTCTTGTCAGGTTAACAATAGAAGAGATGATTGCAGTCGGTAAAATAACTGCCGCAAAAATTAATAAAGCTAAAAAATATGTCTCGGTAATGGTTCCTTTAAAGGGGTTCAGTTTTCCCGATACCGAAGGCAGAGAGCACTGGGATCCGGTGGGTAACGAAGCTTTTATTAAATCTCTGAGAGAGAATTTGGACAAACGGATTGAGTACAAAGAGTATAATTTACACATAAACGATACAGAGTTTATCGATATTGCTGTTAATCGGTTATTTACTTTAATAGAGGAGAAGGAGAAAGCTGTATGACAAATAAAGAGATGCTTTCTGGTGTCTATGCTCCGATGTGTACCCCTTTTGAAAACGATGAGGTTACATACGCCGGGTATAGAAAAAACATTGAGATTATGAACTCAAGCGGTCTTAAAGGATATTTTGTTCTTGGAACCAACGGAGAGTTCAAAACCCTCTCTGAAGAGGAGAGAATTAAAATTTTAGAGCTGGCAGTAGAATCTGCAGACAACAGTAAGACTGTTATGGCCGGTACAGGAGTTGAAAGTACTCGGGAGACTATCCGCCTGACAAAACAGGCAGCTGAAATCGGGGTATCAAGTGTTAGTTTATTGATGCCCAATTTTTTTGTAAAACGGATGGATGACAATGCCTTAATCAGCCACATTTTAGAAGTGGCAGATGCTTCTCCTATTCCGGTTGTATTATATAACAACCCATCGGTTGCCGCTTCGCTTGTAATTAGCGATATTGTAGTTAAAAGAGTTAGCGAACATTCGAATGTGATAGGAATTAAAGACAGTTCCAAGGAAACTTGGAAGAACAACTGCCAGTTTGACACCGATAGATTTTCTGTAATGGCAGGCAGTGCTTCCTACTTCTTAGACCTTCTTGATGCCGGTGGCACAGGTGGTGTTCTCTCCTTGGCAAACGTCATTCCTAACGCCTGTGCTGATTTGTTTAACCTCTACAAAGAGGGTAAAAAAGAAGAGGCTAAAGCTTTAAACGAAAGGCTGGTTTCTTTGAATAAGAAAGTTTCAGGGCAGTATGGAGTTGCCGGTGTTAAGTTTGCAATGGATTTTGCCGGTTTTAGCGGCGGAGTTCCCCGCAGACCGTTAAGAGGCCTCAATGATGCTGAAAAGCAAGCATTGGAAGCCATTTTAAAAGAGAGTGGATTCTTTAACTAAAGTTAGTTAAGCCCCACTTTTACATAGATTTTTTGAAAAAGAGATGGCTGGCAGTACCATTGATTACTGGCACAGTTGGTAGTTTATCAATTGAATAAAAGCGTTCATTATTGAAAATATTCGCTAAAATTTATAGGAGGAACCTATGGCTGAAAAAAGGGAAATGACTCCCCAAGAAGAGAAAGAGGCATTAAAAAAGTTTGAAGGTCACGAGAGAGAGAAATCTTACAACCTCATGGATCTTGGATTTACAGACGTTGCTGAGTACCTAAAGAGAAACGATACAATCATCGTATCAATGGGTTCAACAGAAAAACATGGTGACCACGCACCGCTCGGAACAGACAGTTACACCGCAATGGGTGTTATCGAGAAGGCTGCTATCCTTTGTGATACCCTTTATACCCCACTGCTTCCTGTTGGATACTCCCCCCACCACATGGGCGAAGTAAACAAAGGAACCGGAACCCTGACATTCTCCGGCAACACATACCGCGCAGTTGTTTACGATTTGGCTATGAGCTTAATTTTCCACGGATTTAACAAAATGGTTTTTGTTACCCACCACGGAAGTAACTCAAAAGTTATCGACGACATTCTCAGAAGAATCAGATATGAGACCGGCGCATTTGTTGGTTGGTACAAAACTCCTACCGAGAGAACATTCAGCATTGTTGAAGATATCATGGAAGGACCAAAAGTTGAGACTCCCGGATGGCACGCTGGAGAACTTGAGACAAGCACTGCTTGGGCTTACAGACCCGGTTCAGTTGCTATGGGCAGAGCTCGCCAAGACAGAACTCACGCACCTCGCTTCATGGGCGACAAATTCTCTAAACACGACGGTTCTGGTTTCGTAACATTCATGGGTGCCGAGAGCATGTGGGTACCGATGGAGCACCACGAGTATTCTGATACAGCAACAATTGGTAACCCCTTAAGATCCTCAATTGAGAAGGGACAAAAATACTTTGTTGTAGCTGCCGAAGCTCTTGCCGCTTTAGTTGAAGAGGTTAAGAAATTCGACGTCAAAGTACCTCTGGAGAAGAGACACTTCACCAACAGAGCTTAATTATCTCTAAAAGGATATTGCCCTGTGCTCAAGCACGGGGCAATTTTATAAATCAGTACAATAAAAGGAATTTGAAATGAAAAGGTTAGAGGGCAGAGTTGCTGTTGTCACCGGGTCGGCTCAAGGGATGGGATTAGCTATCGCCAAAGCCCTCGGTAATGATGGGGCACGAATTGTTATTACCGATATAAATAAAGCACAGATTGATATTACTGTAAGCGAGCTTAACAAAAACGGTTACGATGCAGTCGGTTATAAAATGGATGTAACCAACGGTGAAGATGTTAAGCAGGTTTTTAAACAAATTAAGGAGCAGCTTGGAAGTCTCGATATTCTTGTTAATAATGCAGGCGGAGCTTTAAATACTCCCCATAAATTAGATGAAATTGAGGAAAAACATTGGAACTTAGTTGTTGATGTAAACCTTAAAGGCTCTTTCTTTACATGCCAAAACGCTATTCCGATTATGGCAGAGCAAGGCAAAGGTGCCATCGTAAATATTTCGGCACTTGCCGCTCACTACCGCGCCAGTTTAGCCGGTGTTCAGTACACGGCAGCTAAAGCCGGAGTAGAGGGGCTTACCAGACAGTTGGCCTACGACTGGGGTCCAAAAGGGATCAGAGTTACCGGTGTTGCCCCTACAGTTACCTTAACGGGCGACCGTGTGAAAGGACTTTGGGAAGATAAAGGCAGCGATGAACAAGACAGCGTTCTTCGCAATATCCCTTTAAGAAGATTGAGCAAGCCGGAAGAAATTGCTGCTGCAGTAGTATTTTTAGCCAGCGATGAAGCCTCCTATATCACAGGAGTTACAATCGATGTGAGTGGTGGCCGTTTCCTACGTTAGAGCAATTTGTTTTTCTGATAAATCATTGCTGTAATATACAAGAGCTACATCCCAAGTGTGGCTCTTTTTTCCGATTTATGGTAACAGTAATATTATAAAAGATGTTATAGGAGTTTATATGGGATTTAAGCGAACCGTATTGCTGCCCCAACCAATTGAACAAGAGGCTGACCAATACCTACAAGATGCCGGATGCAACATTATTAGATGTAACAGTTGCACATTTGAGGAAGTCGGTGAGAAATTAAAAGAGGCTGAAGCCGTTGTTCTCAGAACAGGTATTAAATTTACCAAAGAGTTACTGGCAAAAGGAACCAACCTTAAAGTAATCAGCAGGACCGGTGCCGGTGTCGATAACGTCGATTTAGAAGCCGCAACAGAGCAGGGAATAATTGTCTCCTCCTCTTTGGGTGCCAATACCGAAAGTGTGGCTGAGCATGCTTTGACAATGATGCTGACTCTGATAAAAAACATTAAAAGACTCGACAACGAGGTCAGAAGCGGAAACTTCAAAATAAGATATACAAATCCGTCGAATGATATGACCGGAAAAACATTGGGATTACTCGGATTTGGGAGAATCGGCAGCCGTTTAGCCGAGATGTGCCACACAATTTTTCAGGCCAAAATCATTGCTTTTGATGAGTATTTGCCGGTGGAAGTTCAGAAAAAATTTGAGTCTTGGGTTAAGTTTGTTGATTATGAAACACTCTTAAAAGAGGCCGATTTTATCTCTATCCATGTCCCTTTAACTCCCGAAACCCGTAATATGGTTGATTATAACAGTATGAAAAAAATGAAAAAAAGTGCCTTTTTAATCAACACCAGCCGCGGAGGAATTATCAACGAAGCCGATTTGGCAAAGGCAATGAAAGAGGGGCTTTTAAGCGGAGCCGGTTTGGATGTTTTTGACAAGGAACCTATAGAAGAGAACAATCCACTTTTGGAAATCGACAATGTTTTAATGACACCGCATACTGCTGCTTTAACCGAAGAATGTGTCGTTCGAATGGCAATGGAAGGGGTTAAAAGAGTTGTTGCTTACTTTGAGGGAAAAGAGAGTACAAACGTCGCCAACCCCGAGGTTCTCAAAAGACAAAAATAGCTCAGATTGACAAAGAATAGGGGCTAAGATATGATTTGGCGGTATGGAATTAGCTAAAAAATGACGCATAAATCCCCTTTATTATAAAAGGGCGATTTAGTAGCAGGTTGTAAATAAACACATATTTGGAGGAATTTATGCACAACGCTTGGAGAGAAATTCAAAAGCTTAGTGATCAAACAGAGATTTGGTGGGACAGCTCACCGGTTGTTTGGCCAAACTTTAAAGAGGATATGAAAAAATATCCAGGACTCACCGAAAGTGAGAAAAAATGGTTAGATGCAGAACTTGACGGTATGTTCTTTGATGCTCCAGTAAACAACTGGGTATATCGTGGTTGTACAACCAACCCCCCGCTTTCTTGGGATGTTCTTAAAATCAGAAAAGCCGAATGGGCCGAAATTATTAAAGAGGTTAGAAAAAACTACAAAGGTTCCTCTAAGTATGGTCTTTTCAGAATGGTTTACCAAGAAGTAGTTCGCCAAGGTGCAGAGAAATTCATGCCTCTGTTTGAAGCTTCAAACGGTAAATATGGACATATCTCAGCTCAGGTTGACCCTCTTCTAATGAACAATGAGGCAGCAATGAGAGAGATGGCGGAAGAGCTTGCCGTAATTGCACCTAATATCATGATTAAGATTCCGGGATCAACTGCCGGTATCCCTATTTTTAAACACCTTGCTTCAAAAGGTATTGCCACAAACGCCACTGCCATTTTTAACCTTTCTCAGATTATGAGAGTTGCTGAAAATGTAGCCGAAGGTAGAAAGATTCACTTGGCAGAGAACAAAACACCCAGACACGGCTGGAGAGCGGTTTGTACCCACATGAACGGGCGCTTAGAAGACTCTAAAGCTTTCAGAGGCGTAATCAACAGTCAGAACTTAAACATTAACGCATTTGAACTACGTGTTGCCAGTGAAGTTGTTGTTAAAAAAGCAGCTGAACTCTTTGTTGAGAGAGATCTTCCGATTAAGATTCTTACCTGTTCTGCCCGTAAACACAAAAACCAAAACGGTGAGGTTGTTTATCCGCATATCGATATGTTTGTCGGCGGTCCGCTGGTATACACTGTACCTGGTACGGTTATCGGTGATGTTTTAGTCCACTACCGTAACAGAGATATCGTTGCTCAATGGGACAATGCACCCGATGCAGCAACCGTTGAAAAACTGAGACAAGTTGATTACTTCAACAAATCTATCGATGAGCACGGATTTGCCGTTGAACAGTTTGACGAGATTACCTCAATGGAAGAGAACATGGATTCATTCCAAGGTGCTTTTAGAGAGATGATCAACTACGTTGGTACTTTTGTATAAACCCGTAAGGAGAATTCAATGAAAGCGATAGCTATCGGATGTGATCCGAATGCACAAGAGATGAAGCAAACTCTCATAGCCCATATAAAAAGTATGGGTTATGAAGTTAAAGATTTTGGAAGTGAAGATCCAATTTATGCGGAAGTGGCAATTCGGGTAGCCGAAAGTGTGGCTTCCGGTGAACACGATAGGGGAATACTTGTTTGTGGTACCGGAATAGGGGTATCAATTGCTGCCAATAAAGTTCCCGGTGCCTATGCTGCACTTTGCTCTAACGTGTATGCAGCTGAGAGAGCCCAGTTAAGTAACAATGCCAATATTATAACTATTGGTGCTTTTACCACCGGTATTGAAGTTGCAAAAACAATCGTTAGTGCTTGGCTGAATGCCAAATACGTTCCCGGTGGAAGATCGGAGCCTAAAATTCAAAGAATTTGTGACTATGAGAAAGAGATTTTGGAGAGGTAGAGTTGATGAGTAATTTAAACCAATCCGAGAATCTTGAACTGAAAAAAAATGCTTTGGCAGTAAGAAAAAATATCCTTAGAATGGTTAAAGCAGGAGGGGCAGGCCACGTCGGTGGCGCCCTTTCGGCTACCGATATCATTACTGCCCTCTATTTTAAAGTGATGAATGTCCGCCCAGATCAACCGCTTTGGGAAAAGAGAGACCGCTTTGTCCTTTCGGCAGGGCATAAATGTTTGGCTCTCTATGCCGTACTGGCAGAGAAAGGTTTTTTTGATAAAAATCTTTTAGACACCTACGGTTCGTTGGGCTCCCGCTTACCGGGGCATCCCGACATGCATAAACTGCCCGGAGTTGAGAGTAATACCGGTGCGTTGGGGCATGGACTCTCTATTGCCGGCGGAATGGCAATGGGACTGCGACTCGATAATACTGAGAGTAAAGTCTACGTTATTATGGGGGACGGTGAACTTGCCGAAGGTTCCAACTGGGAAGCAGCTTCTGCAGCAGCTCACCATAAGTTGGATAATCTAATGGTATTCGTCGATTTAAACGGACTTCAAATTGAAGGGGAGACGAAAGATGTCATGAGTAATGCCGACTTAGTAGCTCGCTGGAAAGCCTTCGGTTGGCATGTTCTTGAAATCGACGGACACAACTTTGATGAAATTCTTGCCTGTACCTCAAAATTACCCGAAGTCAAAGGAAAACCGACAGTCGTAATCTCCCACACAATTAAGGCCAAAGGATTTAGCTTTGGGGAAGGAAAAGTTGCTTACCACTATTGGAGTGCCAATGAGCAGGAGATGAAAATAGCTGAAAATGATTTAGCTGAAATTGAGAGGAGTTTAGGTTGATGAACACAGCAGATCCCAGAAAAACTTTTGGAGAGGCTCTGGCCGAAATAGGCAAAGAGAATTCTAAAGTGTTGGCAATTTCAGCAGACAGCTCTTCCGGTAGCGGTTTAGGCCCTTTTAAAAAGCTTTTTAGCGAAAGACATATAGAGTTTGGAATTATGGAGCAGGGGATTATCGGCTATGCCGCCGGTTTGGCTACCACCGGTAAAATCCCGTTTGTAGTTGCCATAGCCCCGTTTTTGACCAGCCGTCCTTTTGAGATGGTTCGCAATGATGTCGGTTATATGAAGCAAAACGTGAAAATCGTCGGACGATGTGCAGGGATGAGTTACGCCGATTTAGGACCAACTCACCACTCTTTAGAAGATGTTGCAATATTAAGAACTATCCCCGGCTTTACAATTTTGGTTCCTTCCGACCCTGTTGAGATTAAAGAGGTTGCAAAAGCTGCCGCAGAGTTAAACGGACCTGTCTACATTAAAATAGCCCGTGACAAAATGCCAATCTTTAATGACAACAAAGAGTATAAGTTTGAGTTGGGTAAGGGAGTTACCTTAAAAGAGGGAAACGATTTAACGATTGTTGCGACCGGTGTCCCTGTTTACAACGCTTTGGAAGCTGCCAACGCCTTGGAGAAAAAAGGGTTAAGTGTCCGTGTAATCAACATACACACCCTTAAACCCATCGATAAAGAGATTATAATCAAAGCTGCAAAAGAGACCGGAAAAATAGTGACTGTCGAAGAGCACTACCTTGCCGGCGGTTTGGGGAGTATCGTAGCTGAAATTACAGCTCAACATGCCCCAGCTAAATTGCACATGGTTGGTGTTAATGATCAATTTGCCAGTAACGGTCCCTATGATGGATTGATGGCAATGTACAATCTTGATACCAATGGAATTATCAAAGAAGTTGAAAGTTTCTTAAAAAACTAATATTTAACTAATAAACAAAAAAGACCCACTTTTTAGCTGGGTCTTTTTTGTTAACCTGCCGGCAATTCTATTACAAACCGGCACCCTTTTGGGTTGAGGTTGTAAACCTCCATGGTTCCTTTAAAAGATTCGATTATTCTATAGGTTATAGATAAACCCAATCCCAAGCCAAGTTGATCCTCTTTTTTAACTTTGGTACTGTAAAAAGGTAAAAATATCGTGTGAATGTCTTTACCGGGAATCCCCGGTCCATCGTCCTCAAAAATAAGGGTTGACGAATTTTTCCCATTTAAAAACCCGTTTTGAGTTATTATTTTAATGTTTCCCCCATTTGGCATTGCTTCAAAACTGTTTTTAATTAAATTTAAAATAACCTGTTTTAAAGGTCCCTCGTCACCGCTTATATACTGCTGTTCGTTACCCTTAAGAAACTCTATATTTATGTGTTTGTACTGTGCATTGTACTTTAACAACTCTAATATCTCTTCGATGAGAGTGTTAATATCCAGTATTTCCATTTGGATTGTTTTACCGTCACTGAAAGTTAGTAAGTTGCTGATTATTTTAGCTATATGAGTTATCTCATTATTAACTTTATTGATTGACTCAATTACGTCATGGTTGGATTGCGTGTATTTCAAATAGCTAAGGTAGTTGGAGATTATCTCTAAAGGGTTATTGATTTCATGGGCAACTCCGGCAGCCAACAGACCAACAGCGGCCAACTTTTCAGAAAGGATCAATTGTCTTTGCAGAGAATCATACTCAGTAATGTCTTCAATGATTAGTATTGTCCCTAAGACAGCCAGTCCGTCGAAAACAGGGTAAGTTTTAATATTATTGATGCTTTTAGTGTCTCTGAATTTTATTTCAACATTGTAAAAGGATCTCGATTCGTTTTTTTTAACCGACTCTTTTATTAGATTAAAAGCTACTCTGCTCTCTTCCAACAAAGAGGAGAGAGGGATGTTTATAAACTTTTTGTCCCTTAAATCAAAACTGTTGATGCACTGTTCATTGACCATTTTAATTATCATATGGTTATCAATTACAATTATATTCATCGGTAAGAACTGCAGTATAGCTTCGTTGTACTTTAGAATTTGGTAAAATTCAGTATCGGGTTTTATGCCTATATCTGCACCCACAGTTGTATAAGCCATTCTGATAAGATTTAATTTGTTGATGTTATCAATATTTTCAGTAATCAAAAGAGAGCCTTCTCTGAGGACGGTAACGTTACTGGCAAAGTTATAAACATCGTCGATTCGGTGGGTTATGGTTATAATCGACATTCCTTTTTTGCATTTTTCTATTAAAATAGGGATTATTCTACTAAATTGTTCTGCCGATAACTTCTCCAAGGATTCATCAAGAATTAAGACCTTTGGATTTGTGTAAAGGACTTTTAAGATTTCAACTACGGTTCGTTCTGAGAGGGTTAGTTTCATTAATTTTGTTTTAGGATCAATGTTGAAACCGAGGGAGTTGATGTATGTTTGGGCGTGTATGTTAATTTTTTTCTTACTGTAAAAACCAAAAGTAGTTCCTATTTTAGATTTATAGAGGATATTTTCGGCAACAGAGAAGTATTCATTGAGTAAGTTTTCCTGATAAACCATCCTTATTCCAGCTCTTTGGGCAATATTAAGGGAGAACTGGGTTCTTTTGACATCGTTAATGAAAATCTCTCCGCCATTGGGAATGAGCATTCCACTGAATATTTTAGCTAATGTCGATTTCCCGGCTCCATGTTCACCGACTATAGCATGTATTTCACCGGGTCTTATCTCTAAACTGACGTCGTTAAGAGCCTGAACACTACCGTAATTTAGAGAGATATCTTTTACTTTAATTATCGGTTTTGGTTTGGATATCATATTTTTCAATCTTAGTATAAAGAGTCTTTCTAGACATCTTCAAGATTTCTGCGACCCTCTTTTTGTTGTAGTTATTTTCTAATAGGGTCTTTTCAATTAACATCTTTTCCATTCTCTCTCGGATATTTAAATCACTTTGAAGTTCTGGTTCCGTCATATTCCCAATTATCTTTGGGGGGACATCTTCCAATTTTATGGTGCTGTTACCCGTAATAGTCACCCCATAGTTAATTGCATTTTTAAGCTCTCTTACATTTCCAGGCCACTGGTACTCTAAGAATAGATTCATCACCTCACTACTGATTCTATCAACATTTTTATCCATATTTTCGGTAAATTCTTTTAAAAAGAAGTAGGCCATAGGCTCTATATCCTCTTTACGGTTCCTTAAAGGAGGAATCTCTATTATAGCCGCATTAAGGCGGTAGTAAAGGTCTTCTCTGAACTTCCCCTCCTCAATA
>JBAYOE010000004.1:0-24192 GCA_041678405.1 Sphaerochaetaceae bacterium
CATAGTAAACCGTTTTAATATTTGCCCATATAATTGCCGACAGACACATCGGACAGGGGTATCCTGTCGCATAAAGAATGCATCCGCTCAGATTATAAGTTTGTAATTGTCGGCATGCCTCTCTGATGGCATTGATTTCAGCATGGGCACTCGGATCACAGTCACACAAAACAGTGTTGGCACTGACAGAGATAATTTTCCCCTCTTTTATAACGGCAGCACCAAAAGGGCCTCCACAACCTTGGCGCATAGAGTTCTTAGCCTTCTCTATTGCCATTGTCATTGCTTCTTTAATTATTTTGTCCACAAGAGAACCTCCTTATACCACTCTTTTGATTATAAAAGAGATAAGAGGCAGTTCAACTATAATTTTAATTATTTGGGCACAAAAACAACCCCCCGTTAAAAACAGGGGGATAAACTGAAGTTTTTAATTTAGAAAGTGTTGGTAATGTAGTACTCCAACTGTCCAATCTGGAAAGCTCTATCGGCTAAAACAGCTTTGACAACGTCCCCAATTGAGATAATTCCGACAACTACATCCTCTTCAACTACAGGAAGGTGCCTAAATCGACCGGTGGTCATTAACTGAAGGCATTCGTCAAGAGTTTGGTGTGGTTTGACGTAAGTTACCCCTTTAGTCATTACTTCTTTAACTGCAACAGTTGTAGAAAATTCAATTCGACCGGCAAGATGTTTAATGATGTCTCTTTCACTCAAGATTCCCTTGATAGCTCCCTTGCCATCAAGAACAAGCACTGCACCGATTTTGTGCTGGGTTAACTTTAAAATAGCCTGAGCTAGAGTATCGGTTGGGAGGACCGAAACAACATCAGCTCCTTTTTGGTCCAGTATCGATCTAACTGTACTCATACGCTCCTCCTTTTTTAGTGCGAATCTCTTGCACTCCAACTGGATGTTACCCCGTCTAATTTGTTTAGGCAAGTAGATTTCTTTGTACAACCATTTAAATAGCAAAAATGGAGAAAAAGCAATAAAGAAAAAGGTTTTTTTCAAAAAGTTATAACCTTCTCCATTATTAAATGTTATCATTCCACATACAAAAGAGAAAAATACGAGAAACGGAGGACAAAATGGAGAATAAAAAAAGGATAGTAGTAGCTTTAGTGTTGCTTTTAGTTCTGTCATTCTCACTATTCGCCGAGAGAGTACCCAACAGAGGAGCTGTGGGATACGTTAACTACGCCGGTTGGTATGATTATGAGAATGATATTACCGATACTGCCAACTACATTCCCGGGCTGAGATTGGAAGGATTCTTAACCAAAAATTGGGGAGTCTCTGCAGATGCATTACTCTTATATACCGAAGAGGATTTTGATGGAAGCGGTAAACCTCTTTATTTGATGATGTTCATGGTCAACGGGATTTTCAGAGTACCGCTTGGGATTGTTGAACCCTATGTGGCTGCCGGCCCTATTTATCTGGGTGCTTTTACAGAGGGAGCTTCCGAAGTATCGGATTCTTTTGGTTTAAATATAAGAGGGGGTGTTGATTTCAATATCCTTAAGTGGCTTAGTCTTGGAATTGAAGCCAATTACTTTGTTGATGATTTTAAAGAGCTAATTGACAATGCCGACTACTATTTCAGTCTAGATGGATTAAAACAATCCTCTTTAATCGGGGTCTCACTGAAATTTAAGTTCTAAAACAGTCAATTGTTGTTCAACATTATTAGGTATGCTACGATGAGCCCATGAAAAAATGGGCTCTTCTTTTTACCGGGGGAAAAAGCCCCTCTCTTTTAGATTTTGACAGGGCACTTATCCCCGTCTGTGATTTCATTTATGCAGCCGACAGCGGTTTGGATATTGCCCATAAATTGGGTTTTAAGGTTGATTTGGCAATCGGTGATTTTGATTCAATTCAACAAAAATCCCTTTTGGACAAACAAGAAATTATAACTTTACCAAAAGAAAAAGATATTACCGATACAGAGGCTCTTTTACAGTTGATAGAGCAAAAAGAGATTGAAAATTATATCTTAATCGGAGGCGGAGAGGGACGCTTTGATCATCTTTTACACCTCTATAGCCTCTTTAGTCTTTATAAGCCTCCCCAGATTTGGATTACTGCTCAAGAGATTATCTATTTGGCAAAAGAGAGTTTTTCAATCTCAAATGTTGATGGGAAAAGTGTCTCAATAATTCCGGCAATTCACAAAGGTAGCAGCAGAGTCAGTTCAAAAAATTTAAAATGGGAGCTAAGTAATTTATTAATCTCAATGGATAGTCAAAGCATCTCTAATGTTGTTATTGGCGGTAAGCTGCTACTTAAAGTGGAAGGGAACCCTGTTTTTGTCACTTTTCCATACAAGACAACAATTTGAAATGACAATGGCCTTCAGATGGTATACAATGGCATTTAGTTTTGCCCAAATTGTATACTAATAACAGGGGTTATGATGAAGCCAAAAAAGACCTTACAACAGCCTCAACTCTCTAAAAAACAGAATAAAATTCTCCGCCTTATAAACAAGTTTAGCGGTAATGTCGATATTACTGAATTTAGCCCCCAACAAATAACCGAATATAACAGTCAGCCGTTGGCTAACAAAGCTCTTGCCCGTAAACTCTTAAAGAAATTTCCAAGACATATTGAGACCTCCACTTTTATCATTCCCGTTGAAGATGGGGCAGTGACCGGCTATTTTTATCAACAGAGAGGTGTTGAAAGACAACAACTTACAAACCTAAGACCCCTAATAATCTACTTTCACGGAGGAGGGTGGATTCTGGGAAACATGGAGATTTACAACACAACCTGCGGTCGTCTTTCTGCTCTGACCCATGCCGATGTATTGTCGGTAGATTACCGATTAGCCCCTCAGTACAAATTCCCAATCGCCGTTGAAGACTGTTACAACACCCTTTTATGGGCTGCTCAGGGAGCCCGCTACTGGAAAATCGACCCTGAACAGATCTATTTGGCCGGTGACAGTGCCGGAGGTAATTTAGCAGCCGTGGTCAGCCGTCTTGCAAGAGACCGTAAAGGGCCTCATATTGCCGGACAAATTCTGCTCTACCCAATAACAGACGGACGCCTACGGACAACCTCTTTAAATACGTTTAAAGAGAGTCCCACCCTTACAGCCCGTCAACTGCAATTTTTTGTGAAAAATTACCAAAGCGAACCAAAAGATATCCTCAACCCCAATTTTTCTCCGCTTCTGTCTAAAGACCACTCCAGATTACCTTCTGCCCTGATTATTACAAGTGACAACGACCCCCTCAGAGAGGACGGAGTTTTATATGCCGAAGCTCTAAAATCAGCCGATACTCCGGTAAAACACTTGGAAATTAAAGATAGTTTTCACGGTTTTTTCCCCTATCCCGATGCAAAGGGAACCGATGAGAGTGAATCTGCAATACTGCAGTTTATCGGGGGACGCCCTTTGGAATCGATTGAGCTAATCTCAAAGAAAGAGTTAAAAAAGAGGTAGTTAAAGCTGTCTTACTTTTTCGCTTCGTCCGATTAACAGACCGATTGATTCTCTGACAAAACCGTATTGAGGCTCTCCCGTAGCCGAGAAATAGCAGTACCAACATGCTTCATCCGCTTTATAGCGGATATCACAACCAACGATATGTTTTGATGCCCATCCGCTTTGTGCCGGTATTAAAATCGGCTTTTTGCCCCACTTTGACCACTTTTTGCCATCCTCACTCTTTAAAAGGGTGATAGCTGAACTTTCCGCTTGCCTCTCTTCGTTCCAGTACCGTCCGTTTTGAAGGGCTACAAAAAGGTTTTGAGCTTTGTAAACCGAGACTCTTCCTGTCGCCAGATTTCGATAAATGTCATTGCCTTCTGACTCAATTAAGGGTTTCTGTGACTCTACTATGTAAGGGCCTTCAATCGTCTCACAGAAAGCACTGATAAGATAACGGCTGGAAGAGGGATTCTTCCCGACTTTAGAAGAACCGACATAGAGTCTGTAGCCTCCGTCAACCGCAATCAGTTGGGGATGTCCTATACTTCTTTTTTTTAAGTAGTCACCGGATGAGTCTACCTCTTTTGCCTCAAAAATAGTTTTTGGTTCACTCCACAGAGACAAATCGGTCGAAGAACGAATCTCTATGTGAGAACCGATGAGATAAGGTAAACGCCCCTTTTGAGCTCTCCTTTCAAAAAAGGGAATCCGTCTGCCGTGACGTTCATAAATCAGGTAGAAGAGCCCTTTCTCTTTGAATAAAAAGGGGTGTTTTCCCCGCAGCTGAACAAGTCTGTTAGGCTCCCACATTATTCCGCTGTCGGAAGTGTAGTGGTTGATTCCCAAATAGGAGTGGGCAAAAAGATGCCATTTGCCGTCGGGCGACTCTTCGGGAAACAGAAATACCGGAGAAGAGAGGCGGGGAATATACCACAGTCCCTCTATTACAGGTTCATCAGAAAAGGGAAACCACGAAGCTTTTCCAATCTCATTTAACGGATGCAAACTATCCAACTATAAAATCCTCTTCTTATCTTTCCTCTTTTTCCAAAAAATCGGGTCAAGGTGTTCCTTTAGATTATACCTCTCGGTCAGTTTTTTAACAGTAAATTGATAGATAAGGAATGTACCCCCGACTGAAAAGAGAATCGTTAAACCTAAAAATAGGGTTGAATAGGGAGAATCGGCAGGGACATACCAATTTAATAAGATGAGACTTATCAGAAAAAGACCTGCCATCACAACTAAATTTATAAGAGATGCAACGATAACAAATAAAACTGTGTTTCCCATCTTATTCATTCAAAACTCCCTTCCCCCGCCCTCCGAAAAACAACGAAAACAATAATAACACAGTACAGACAACTATTGTGGCATCGGCAACATTGAACGTAGGCCATCTTTCAAAGCCTAAAAATCCGTAAACTTTTATGCTTATAAAATCAACAACCCAATCGACTCTGAAAATACGGTCAATCAGATTGCCTATTCCGCCTCCGATTATTCCTCCGACAAAAAATTTCTGATAATTCTCAAGGTCTTTATTTCTAAAGAGAAATACAACCAATAAAATCAAAACGATAAGAGGGACAAGGATAAAAAGAAATCTCTTTAAATTATCGTTCAAAGAAGAACCGATGCTGAAACCTATCGCCGAATTTCTGACATGACAAATCCAAATAAAGTCTTTTAGAAAAGAAAACTTAACTCTCCCTTCTTCGATTGTTTTAACAATCCATGCTTTGGTAATCTGGTCGATTGCTACAACAATAAGAGTGAAAACAAAGTAGCTGTGCCTTTTAACAAAACTTTCTTTGCCCATCTCTGCTACCGCTAAAGAGCCGTTGGGTTGTCGATAAAGGTTGTCTCTAAACCCAAATTCTCTTTAAGGTCTTTGGCAACCATCTGAACCCCAAAAACTTCGGTGGCATAGTGACCGCCACATATCATGTTCATTTTTGCCTCTTGGCAGTAGGAGAACATCGTGTGTGAACTCTCTCCGGTTATGTAGGCATCCAGTTTAAGGTCAATTGCTTCCAGAACATCAAAAGCGGCTCCTCCGCTGATTATCCCCACACTCTTAATCTCTTTTTTACCAAACGGGAGAACCCTTAAACCGCTCTCTTCGCCCAAATTTAAAAGCTTAACGATTTCTTCAATCGAAGAGCTCTCTTTAAAGAGTCCCCTATAACCAATATAGTGACCGTTATAAAGACCAAAAGGAGAGACCTCAATCAAGTCTAAAAGTCTTGCCATAGTGGCATTGTTGCCCAACTGCGGATGGGCATCAAGGGGAAGATGAGCTGCTATCAGCGCCATATCATTTTTAAAGAGGCACTCAATCCGCCTGTAGTGTAAATCGGTAATCGCAATCGGTTTTCCCCAAAAAAGTCCGTGATGAACAAAAAGGGCATCGGCTCCCCATTTTGCGGCTTTGACAAACGTCGAAAGAGAAGCATCAACACCACAGGCTACCCTTTTTACCTCTTTGGCAGGGGAACCAAACTGTAGGCCGTTTAATGAACTGTCGGCAGATTCAAATTGCTCGAGGTTGAGTCTTTTGTAAATATACTCACTTAATTGTTCTATTTTCATAGTTGTATTATAGAGAGTTGACATCAATTATTCCACCACCTATAGTTCCCTCATGGCAGAGTTGAGTCTATCCCAGCGTGAACTGAGCGTCGAAGAGGCCAGTTTCACCTACGACATTTCAATAGTTAAAGAGTGCAGCCCAACTAACGACAATCTCTCTATAATTGGGCAGCCCAGAGCTATGAGAGCCCTTGAGTTGGGACTTGCCATCCCTTCCAGGGGGTACAACATCTTTGTCAGCGGAGATCCGGGGACAGGGCGTTCAACGGCCATTTCTTTAGCCACAAAGCCATTTTTAGAGGATCTTTCTTTAGTCAAAGACATTGCTTTTATCCATAATTTTACCAATCCGGACGAACCGATTGCCCTTAGCTTTCCAATCGGCAAAGGGCGGGAGTTCTTCCTTTTAATGAGGGAGTTTTCAACTCAGCTAAAAGGGGAGATAAGAAAAAAAACTTTGGCAAAAGAGGCTATCGATAAAGCATTTTTATCTTCATTGGCAGCCAGGCTCCTTAATCCGATAGAAGAAAAGTTCAACTCAATACAGTTAGCCAACCACTACCGTCATATTATTCAAGATTTAATTGAACACTCGTATCTGTTTGATTTGGAGCTGCAAAACGATATTCCCAGTGACAAGTTTTACCTTAGGTATCAGGTGAACCTGCTTGTTGACCACAGCCAAACAACCAAAAGACCCCTTATATTCGAAACTCACCCCACTTTTACAAACCTCTTTGGGTCGCTTGATTTGGCAACCGACGTAAAGGACCACTCTTACCTTCCGTTTTTATCAATCAGAGCGGGTTCTCTTTTAAAGGCAGCCGGTGGTTATATTGTCATAAGTGCAGAAGAGTTGTTGACTGTTGAGGGACTCTGGGAAGCTTTTAAGCGATTTTTAACTCTCAATGCCTTAATTATTCAAAATATCTCCAGTTCATCGACTCAGAGCTCTAGCATCCGTCCCCAACCGATTACCCTCGACTTGAAAGTTATCCTAGTCGGTTCCGAAGAGTCATATGAAACATTTTATAACCACGATTTAGACTTCTTAAAACTCTTTAAAGTCTCGGCAGAGTTTGATTACACTATGGCTTCAAACTGCGAAAACATCGGCGGTACAATCGGCTACATAAAAGGGGTCGAACAAAATGAGAAGCTCTTTTGCTTTGATGACTCTGCAATTGCCGAACTGTTGAGATTCAGTGCCCTGATTGCCGAATCAAGAGAAGAGTTAACAACTCAATTGGCTCTTATTGGAGATTTGATGAGGGAGGCTAACTACTGGGCAAAAACCAAAAACCTAAACTCAATTGATGCCTCTTTAATCTTAAAAGCAATCGAAGAGCGTAACTATGTAGAGGGCCTTACCGAAAGTAGAATTTTTGATGAAATTGCTTCGGGCGAGATGATTATCGCTTTGGACGGTTATAAAATTGGGGTGGTCAACGGGTTGGCTGTATTAGATCAGGGCTCCTCGATTATCGGAATACCGACGGTCATCAGTGCCACGGTAGCCCCGGGCAGTGAAGGGATTGTAAATATTGAACATGAGGCAGGCCTTTCGGGAGAAATCCACGATAAAGGGCTCTTAATTTTAGAGGGGTATCTGCGCAAACATTATGCAAGAAACTTCCCTCTCTCTATTTACTCAGGAATCTGTTTTGAACAGTCATACGCCGAAGTTGACGGAGATTCAGCCTCTTCCAGTGAGCTTTATGCCCTCCTTTCGGCAATCGGAGAAATTCCGATTAAACAAAACATTGCCGTTACAGGTAGCGTCAATCAGATGGGAGAGTTACAGCCGGTAGGCGGTATCAACGAAAAAATCAGCGGTTTCTTTAATCTCTGCAGGCATCAGAATCTTAAAAACCACCCCGGGGTAATAATCCCGATCCAAAACATAAAGAGTCTAATTCTCCCCTACGAACTTCTTAATGCAATTAAAGAGGGAAAGTTTCATATCTACCCGGTCAAAACGATTGATGAGGGGATGGAAATTTTGGCCGACCGCCCTTCGGGAGTTAGAAACCAAAAAGACCTTTTCCCTCAGGGAACCATGAATCGCCTTATTGAGGATCGCTTAAAGCGTCTGTATGAGATTTCACGGCCTCAGAACTGAGAAACTTGTTCTTTCTGAAAAAAGCAGTAATAAGAATTATAGAGAACAGGAATGTAAGTAAATCACTGATAGGCTGACTCATCTGAATCCCCAATATTCCAAAGGTGTGGCTTAAAATTAAAATCGTGGGAATAAAAAAGAGACCTTGGCGCGACATTGCGGTAAAAGAGGCTTGAGTCGGTCTGCCTATAGACTGAAAGAACATTGAAATAATTATGCTGATAGCCTGTAGAGGCATCAGTAAACTTTGAAGCCTCATAGCTAAAGAACCGACAGCAATAACCTGTAAATCATTTTTAATAAAAAATCTCATAATCGTCGGGGCAAAAATAAAACCGCCAGAGCCTATTACTAAAAAAACGGCAACACCCGTTTTCATGGAGAAGAAAAAAGCTTCCCGTAGGCGATCGTAGCGCTTAGCACCCCAGCTAAACCCGGCAACAGGCTGAAATCCCTGACCAAAGCCGATCAGAGCAGATGCCAAAAACTGCATAGTCCGAGCAACAATAGCCATTGCAGCAAGAGCCGAATCCCCAAAAGGTCTGGCAAGAACGTTTAGGATTATCATCGAAAGGCTGGCTAAGCCCTGTCTGTACAGAGCCGGCATACCGGTGACAAGAATCTCCTTGTAGAGCCAAAACTTGAGGCGGACATTTTTAATCGAAAGTTTAACTGTACTTTTACCTCTGAGATAAAAGCTCAAAAGAATTGTAAAAGAGACAGCCTGACTGAATACTGTGGCAATAGCTGCTCCCCTTATTCCCATTTTAAAAGTAAAGATAAAAATCGGATCTAAAATAACATTTAAAACTGAGCCGGTAACCATCCCTCTCATTCCCAGAGAGGCACTTCCCTCACTTCTTAGACAGACGTTTAAGACAAAAGTGGCAGCCATAAAGGGAGCCCCGATTAAAATGACCCCTCCATAATCTTTGGCATAGGGTAAAATTGTTTCGCTGGATCCAAGCAATCTCATAAAAGGTGCCAAAAACATAAGACCAAAAATCATCAAAAGAGAACCGATACCCAAAGCAGAAAAAAAGCCGGTTGCCAAAGCCTGGCTTGCTTTCTCATCCTCTCTGGCTCCCAGAAGGCGGGCCATAAAACTGCCCGAGCCCATCCCTAAGGTCATTCCGATTGCCTGGATAATCGACATCAGAGAAAAAACAATTCCGACAGCCCCGCTGGCTTGAGTTCCCAGTCTACTTACAAAGACAGTATCGGCCATATTATAAAATGTGGTCATCAACATGGTAATAATTGTCGGAACAGCCAAAGAACCGATAAGCCTTGAGACAGGAGTTTCAATCATCCGCTTATAGTTTTCTTCGGCACTTAATCTTTTTCGGGTCAGTAAACTCATTTGTTATTTTCCTCTGCTGCGCACCTGTGTGTGCCAATTGTACATCAGTATGCCAAAAGCTACCGATACATTCAACGACCCCTTTGACCCATACAGGTCAATTGTTACCCTACCCAAACTTTTTTCGGCCAATTCTAAAAGCGACGGCGAAACACCCAACTCTTCATTGCCGATTATAACAACTCCGTCAGAGGGAAAAGTGAACTCTTTTATGCTTTTTCCTTTTGTCTCAAGAGCAAAAACATTTTTCCCCTCAAGAAGCCCAAAAAGTTCTTTTTCATCAACATTTTTGTAAGGAACAACTTTCTCACTGCCTCGGGCACTGCGAATTGCCCTTGGATGCTCAATTGAAGAACCCGGACTCAATAAGAAAATCTCATTAACTCCAAAACTATCGGCACTTCTAAAAATTGAACCGACATTAAAAGGAGACCTTAAATGGTCTAAGACAACACCAAAGGGAGAGGTTATCCTATTTCTCAAATCATCTTGATTATATTCTATGTCCCAATCGGCCCAATCCAAATTTAAATCGGTATGTAAAACCAGCGAAAGGTCTCTTATCAATGGGTAGTCTAATTGTTCCTTGTCAATAATATTGGTGGCTATATTTTTGGCTTGCTCACTTATAAGAGCGCTGTTTGAATCTAAAATTATTGAGCAGATTCCTTTTAAGTAAGAACTGTTATAGTACTCTTTTCTCAAAAGCTTAATTGAAGCCTCATCCAATAAGCGTCCGCATTTGGCCAACTTATTGTTTTCGGTCAGACCCCTAAGCTTTCTAAGGGTTATCATCAGAGACCTCTTTGACTTCTGAAGCTACACAGATTGCAAACTCCCCCTTTATAGAAGTCCTGCTTTTAAAAACAGAGGCAACCTCTTGAGCACTCCCTTCGACAAATTCTTCATAAATCTTACTGATTTCTCGGCCCACAACAACTCTTCTTTTTGAATCAATGACACAAATCTCTTCTAAAAGTTTAACAATTCTGAAAGGAGATTCATATAAAACAAAACTCTCGTTGCGATTGAGCAACTCAGTTAAACGCAAACTTCTCTTTTTGGGCTTCAGAGGCAGAAATCCCTCAAAAGTAAAACTTTTACCGACTGCGCCACTTACAGACAAAAGTGTCGTCACTGCCGAGATCCCCCCGATAGGGACAACTTCAAAACCCCTTTGGCGTACTTTAGAGACTAAAATAGAACCGGGGTCACTGATTGCCGGTGTTCCGGCATCGGAGACAAAAGCTACGTTAAGACCCTCTTCCAAAAGCTTGACAATCCCCTCGCTTGAGGCTTTCTCGTTGTGACTGTGAGTGGCAATTAACCGTTTCTCAATTTTGTAGTGACTCAAAAGACGTAAAGTGTGCCTGGTATCTTCACAGGCAATGACATCAACCTCTTTTAATACCCTAAGAGCCCGCAATGTGATATCTTCTAAATTACCAATCGGGGTGGCTACGATGTAGAGGATTCCCATAAGGCTATCTTAGCCACAACAAACAAAAGAGGCAATGGTAAAATAAACCAACCTTTGTTGGTATAATTACCCAAAAACGGTAAAACAGGGTTCTTTTGCCCCTTTTTAGAGTTGGCACGCCTATTGCATTATCCTTAGTATACAAAATAAGGCTGCTGTGCCAAAGGAGATGTTATGAGACTATTTAAAAGGTTTCAAAATATTGTCAAATCAAATATAAACGACAAACTAGACCGCCTCGAAAATCCACAGAAAATGATTCGTCTTATGATAAGCGAAATAGACTCTACAATAATCGATGCAAAACGTTCTACAACTGAACGGATTGCCAGTCGAACTTTAGTTGAACAAGAGTTAAAAGAGGCTAAAGGGGCCTTTAAGAGGTGGGAAAACAGAATTCAGTTGGCTGTTGAAAAGGGATCTGATGAATTAGCCCGTGAAGCTATTGTTGAGAAAAACCGAATCAACAAAGAGATTCAGTTTTTAGAAAAAGAGTTGGCACACCATCAAAGCATTGTTGAATCGATGCAGCAACAGATAACTGCTTTAGAGACCAAAAGACAGGAAGTAAAAGAAAAAGAGCGCCTCCTTTTACAGAGAGCTTCTCATGCGCAAGACAAAAAGAAGATCCTTAAAACACTCAGAGATTTGGAGGCAACCTCAACCCTCAGACGTTTTAGCCAGCTGGAGGAACAAATTGAACTGCTTGAAGCCGAAGCAAAAGTGGAGCAATGGCACTCTTCTAAATTGACCAAAGACCAACAGTTTTCAAAGATGGAAGAGGATGAAGCCGTTGAAAATGAATTGGCTAAGTTAAAAGCAAAACAAAAGGAGAAGGAGAACTCTTAAATCTTAGAGTTTTCTAAAACTTCTTTGTACTTCCTGTAAAGCCCCCTAAACTGATCGTAAGATAGGTTCATGGCTTTGGCCGCCTCCTTTTGATTTCCGTCAAAAAGGGTCAAAGCCTTTTTTAAGTAGGTTATATCGAGTTCTTTTTTAGCTTCTTCGTAACCGTCAAGATTAAAATCGGTACCTAAAAGAATCCCTTCACCCTCTTTTTCCCCCTCATAGGGGTTTCTAAAGGGATTAAACTCAATTGTTTCAATAAGGGGAGAATCAGAACGATACACCGCCCTCTCAATAACATTTTTCAGCTCTCTGACATTACCGGGCCAGCGGTATGAGAGCAGTTGCTTTTTTATCGGCTCACTGAAAGTCGGCATCTCTGTCTGAGCACATTCCAAAGCCATCTTTGAAGCAAAGTAGTCGGCTAACAGCAGGATATCGTCACCCCGCTCTCTTAAAGGGGGGAGAAACAGAACTTCAAAACTTAGTCGATCCAGTAAATCTTCTTTGAATTTGCCCTGTTCACATAAAGCCGGTAAGTCCGTATTTGTCGCTCCGATGATTCTCACATCAACTTCATATGTCTTACTTGAACCGACTCGCTCAAACGTTCCATACTCAACAACTCTTAAAATCTTTTCTTGTACCTCCAACGGGATGAGTCCGATCTCATCCAAAAAAAGGGTACCCCCTTCAGCCTCTTCAAATCGGCCTTTTCGCTTCTTTGTTGCCCCCGTAAAAGCTCCCTCTTCATAGCCAAAAAGTTCAGTCTCAATCAGAGAGGGGGGAAGTGCGGCACAGTTGACCGTAATAAGTTTTTGTTGCCATCGGTCGCTTAAATAGTGGAGCCTTGAGGCAGCCAGCTCTTTACCGCTCCCCCTCTCTCCGACAACCAAAACACTTCTGTTGACTTTTGCCGCTCTGCTTACCTGCTGTTGAAAGTTTAAAAACTGTTCCGATTGCCCCAATGGGGCGTTTACTGATTGTCTATCCATAGGTTTATTCTACCACTAAGCGGTTAATTTAACCAACCATTTTACTAAAATTGGTTAAATAACACTATTTTAGAGTTGGCACACTTTCTGCTCTTAACATTGGTAAGAAATTTTTATAGGAGAGAGATATGGGAGTATTTTCAAGATTTATGGATATTGTTAATTCAAATATAAACGCTCTTTTGGATAAGGCAGAAGACCCCGAGAAAATGATCAGACTTATGCTTCAGGAAGTTGAGGATACTATTATAGAGTTAAAGGCTTCATGTGCCGCCAATATTGCCAACAAAAGTAAAGCCCAACGCCTTAACAAAGAACAACTTGAGATTGCTAAAAGATGGCTTAACAGAGCCGAGTTGGCCCTTTCAAGTGAAAAAGAGGATTTAGCTAAAGAAGCTCTGTTAGAGCGCAAGAGGGCTCTTGAGCTGAGCTCTAAGTTCGAAGAGGAGATAAAACACTACGAGAGCTTAAGTAAAAAATGCCAAGAAGATATTGAGAAACTCGAACAAAAACTCACCTCTTTAAAAGAGAAGCACCACACTATAAAAGAACAGGGCAGAGAAGCAAAACAAGAGAGTCGCTTCAAAGAAAGCAATGAAGATCCCTTTTCCAAATTTGAACAGATGGAGCGCCAGGTAGACCGAATGACCCAGGAGAATGACTACCTTAGGATGAAAGAGGATCTTGAATCTAAGTTTGCCACCCTGGAAGAGGAAAAAGAGATTGAAGAAGAGCTTCAACAGTTGCGCCGCAAAATACAAAAGGGCTAGAATCTGATTGGGGGAGTAAATAATATGTCTTCAGGATTTTGGATTCCAATGGTGGCAATTGTAACGCCGTTTCTCTTTGCCGGCTGGGTAATTAAGTTATCTATTAATGCCAAAGAAAAGAAAGAGAGACTTAAAGAGGATACCCTCGATAATCATATCAGTGTTAGTGAGATTGAGCAGCTGGCTAAAAGAATAGAGAATTTAGAGATAATAATAAAAAGCAGAGAAAATGATAGGAAGTAGTAATATGGCAACAGAAAAATTATACAGGTCGCGCAAAGGGGAGATATTTGGAATATGTCAAGGGATTGCCGACTGGAAGGAGCTACCGGTAGGGACTCTGAGGCTTATTGTTGCAGCATCGATAGTTTTGTCGGGTATTTTCCCCGGGATCCTTATTTATGCTATTTTGGCACTCTTAATCCCCCTTGAGCCCGAATACAAGAGCAACAACTATTCTGCAAGAAGTGCATTTGAAAACCTAAAGCGAAAAGTAGAAGATATGGAGGAGAAGGTTTTTGATAAAGAGAGCGACTGGGATCATCGTTTTCACAACCGCTAAGAATATATCCCTTCCAAAGCTATTACTCTTAGCTGAGAAATAACTGACAATTCAGCTCTCTTAAACAGGGGAGTCTTTGAAGAGGAAAAGGCTCCCCCCTCCTTTGGCTGTTATTCCCAATCCGGTATTTAATTTATCATACAATTCAGAAAGCACATTTTTACAGATATACTTATTTAGAATGCAATATAAGTATATTTGTAAAAAATTAGGGTGAAGATATATATGGGCCTTGTAGTGGTAATGCCCCTTCTTCTAACACCATCAATCTGCTTAACCCATTAACAGCGGTCTCGTTTCCCTTTTTAAACGGTGGAAAACAATTAGCCACGCCTTAATGATGTTCGCCATTCTTAGGCATGAATTCAAGAAGTCTAATACAGCGGTTTTCTAAAGCGGAATTATGGTTTCTTTCGAGCGAAAGAATCAAGTAATGCGTGTCGTTTTTTAAATTGGTGCATGAAGATATCATAAGAAACTGAAAACAACCTGATGAGAAAGCCTACTCATCGTAGCGCAATTGTGATCTCATCATTTTGACCTACATTTACATTAGTATATTTCTAGATAAATTTTAACTTTCGCTTAAATACTCAAAATTTACCAAACTCAAGTGCCTTGCTTGAAAAAGAGAAAAGTCATCTTCCGATAAACAATAAATTATGAATTTTTTTCTATTTATACCAAGCTTTTCTAACCTTGAACTGATGGTTTTTTTAATTCTTTCCTCAAATTCATTAAAATTTGGGGAATTGGTATTAAAAACAAAAAATGCTGACAAATAAAGATTCTGATCCTTTTGTGGTATTTCTTCAGTCTCGTCCTTTTGTATGTCAACCCAAATACCTATTAAATCTTCTAGATAATTTTTAGCGATATCTTTTAGCTTAATTGCTTTAAAAATTTTGTTAACCTCTGTATCTATTGCAACTCTTTTATATTGTAAAGCCAACCAGTTTTGTAATACAAACCGATCATCATCAAAAGAAAATTTATCGTTAAATACTTCATTGTTACTTAAAAAAATTCGCTCCTTCTCTTTAGCTCTGGCTTCAAACAATTTCCCACCTTTTTCAAAATGTAATTTTCTTGGATGTTTTCCTTGAGTATAATTCCCATCAATTTCATGACAAGGTAGAACTTCTAAAGAGTTAGGGTCATGCGCAAGGTCGCAACAGTGGGTAATTATAAGTAAAAATGGGGCATCGGGATATTTTTCTTTTAAGCATGTTGAATTAATTTTTATAAAATCTCCCTGCCTTATCATTATTAGTCCTCACTAAGAGTAACTGAAAGGAACACTTATTGCTTCAACATCTAATTTCTCCGATTCTCTATTTTTATCGGACAACATTATGTGAGTCTCTTTGTTCTTCGCTTGTTGTTCAATTTCATTTTCCACAAAGAATGAAATTCTATCGAAAGTGATTTCACCAGAGGCAATTAATTCTTTTAAACTATATCCCTCCCCGTTCCTTCTGCGTAGAATTGATGAACAAGGGAGTGTAAGTTTAGAATCAAGAATTTTTTGGGTAAGATAATTTAAAAAGGATAAACTTCCTTTTATTTTTTCAATATTATCAACGGGTTCGTTGCCCCCTAAAAACGAGTAAATGGTTGGTCTGGAAACCCCAATAATCTCAGCCAAATCAGTGATGCTAATCCCTAGGACTTCTCTTGCCCTGTTTAAGATAGTATCTGTCTGAATAATTTTTACATCATCCGCCTTTACAGTCGGCTGAAGAGCTATTTTAAAAGATAAATACTGTACGCAATCATAAAACCTATAGATACTGTTTGTTTCAAACGTTCTTAAATTCTCTTTTTTGTTAAGGTTATAAAAATTTTGAGAAAGAAAAATATTATTACTCAATATCATATTTGTGGTACTCATGTTTAACTCCAAAGTCTCAAAGCTTCTTCAGTAATTGCATTAAAAAATACCTTCTCACACGCCTCATGAAGAGTAGAGCTCATTGTTCTAACAAATGAAGAATCACTTAAATTTGTTTTTAAGAGAGAAAAATGGTCTATGTCTAGCACTGTCACTAAATTACCTTTTTTTCAGTTTGCTGCTCTAATAACAGTATGTCAGGAGGGAATAAAAGCCCTTCGTTATTTTGGAGCGTTTTAATGACTAAACTACCCCGATGTTCAGACCCTATACTTGTTGTGCCTTGGGCATATAGAGCATGAAATTCATAAAACCTAGCGTCAAGAACACCCTCTGGGAAATTAATTCCTCGATAAGGCTCAGTTAAATATAATCTCCACTTCTCACCCTCAATAGCATTTATGTAGCGTAACCCTATAAATTCTAAAATATTGTGTCGATAAAACTCTGTTAGTTGGGCAAAAATCTCGAAATAAAGTAAAAGCTTATCTTGGAAATCGTTAAAGTGGTTGTAATTAAATGTTTGATAACCAAAAGACCCTTTTCCGATAATGACCATATTGCTTTTATTGAAATCAGAAAACAACCACAGAGTTTGTTTTTCCTTTTCTCCAACAGGAGACAATTCTTCAACCCTTCTTATTTCAAACACAGGCAGACCTTCTTTGCGGTATCTGTCTTGGATAAGGGGGATATAGCTTTCTCCCATTAATTCGATTGAAGAAAATTTAAGAACCGTTAAACAGGTTTTTAACGGAGATCTAGTGAGAATTGGGACTTTCACTTTTTAATCCTCCTCTCTAATTTTACATTTTATTTTACATTTTAGCAAATGAAAACATTTATAAGTGTTTTATCATTGTTTTGTATAAAACTAGTTGTAATTGTCCCTAAAACTTAAAGCGAAGCTTTAGCCGTTGTACCGTCATAGCCTTGTGAAGGTAGTATTTAATTCCACTATTATTTTAGACTAACAGCTCTTTTGTCTCTTTTTTAAACAGAACAATAATAAAATTATTCAAAATATCTTGACCAAAAGTGTTGTTAATATTATTTATTAGACACCTAACTTTTTTTGAGGATACCTAATTAGTAAATGAATAAAAATATAAAAATAGAATTTAACAAACCCCTCTTAGACATATTGTGTCGGCTGAGGTTTCTGAGAGTCAATCAACTCTTTTCTAAATTAGACCTTCACCCGGCACAGGGACATCTGTTGATTTTAATAGAGCAAAAAGAGGGTCTCAGCCAACAGGAACTTGCCTCCATACTTATGATTAAACCGCCTAGTCTCACCGTAATGCTTAAAAGAATGGAGAACAAAAAGCTCATTGAAAGGAGAATTGACTCCTTTGATGCCCGCATTTTACGGGTTTATAAAACAGAAAAAGGGGACAAGGTTTTACTGGAAGTTAAGTCTTTGTTAAAGCAGCTGGAAACTGAGACTTTCAAAGAACTCTCACTTGAACAGAAAGCTACTTTTGAAAAACTAGCTGAAACAATTAAAAAGAGCCTTTTGGACTCTATAGGTGAAAATAAAGATTATGTCGAGTGTTTTAAAATATCTTAAAGGCTCTGTTACCTTAATTATTATCGTCATTGCTCTTCTTATGGTGAAAGTCGGCACCGATTTAGTGTTGCCCCTCTACACATCAAAAATAGTTAACGTAGGAATAGAACAACAAGGGATAAGTTCCCTTGTCCCTCACTCCCTTTCAAAAGAGACTTACCAAAAACTACACTTGGCAGCAAGCGAAACAGAAAAATCACAATTGCAAGAAAGTTACACTTTGGCAGACGGAAACTACCTCCTAAAAGAGAATTACTCTGTAAATGAGGATATGATGGTCTCTTTATTGACCGACTCCGAGACCTCTTTTGCAAAGCAGAAAGCTCTGCAGATGATTGCAAAAGAGTATCGACAATTGGGCTTAAACACAAAAAGTATCCAAACAAAATACATTTTAAGCGTCGGTCTAAAAATGCTTCTTATCTCTTTTTTGGGGATGGGAAGTTTAATTCTTGTCAGTTTTTTTGCCTCAAAGGTTGCGGCAGCATTGGGTAAGAATCTTAGAAGTGCCATCTACAAAAAAACACTCTATTTCAACCAGGAGGAGATGGAGAAGTTCTCCAGTGCCTCTTTGGTAACAAGAAGCACAAACGATATCCAACAGATTCAGCAATCTTTCGTGATGATCTTAAGGGTTGTAGTTTTTGCACCTCTTATGGCACTGGGGGGCCTTTTTAGTGTGCTGAAAACAAATATCGGGATATCGTGGATTATCGGTTTGGCAATATTAGCTATATTTACCGTTGTAATGACGATGTTTGTCCTTGCAATGCCCCGCTTTAAAAAGCTTCAGCTGCTTATCGATTCAATAAACCGGATAGTCAGAGAAACTCTCACTGGATTACCTGTTATAAGGGCTTTTAATACCCAAGAGTACGAAAAAGAACGCTTTGAAAAAGCCAATAGAGAATTGACCTCAACCAGCCTTTTCATTAACCGTGTAATGAGCGGCATGATGCCCCTGATGAATCTGATAATGAACCTAACCGCAGTGTTAATTGTCTGGCAGAGCTCCTATCAGATAGAGGCAAACCTGATGCAGGTTGGGGATATGATGGCATTTATCCAATACACAATGTTAATCATCATGAGTTTTTTAATGATTACGATGCTTACCATTGTCCTTCCGAGAGCCGCTGTTTCGGCGACAAGAATAAAAGAGGTTCTGGAGACACCAATAAACATCTCAGATCCAAAAGAACCCAAAGTTCTCAAAACCGACAATGAGGCGACTGTAACCTTTGACAACGTCAGTTTTGCCTATCCCGGTTCTAAGGAACCGACTCTTTGCGAAATCTCTTTCAGCGCTAAAAAAGGGAGTACCGTTGCGGTTATCGGGAGTACCGGAAGCGGGAAATCGACTTTGGTGAATCTGATTCCCCGCTTCTACGATGTCACAGGTGGAACCATCTCTTTAAACGGAACCGACATCAGAGATTTGGAACTCTTTTCTTTACGAAAGTCCATCGGTTATATTCCCCAAAGAGGGTTTCTCTTCAGTGGTACAATCGAATCAAACTTAAAATTTGCCAAAGACAATTTAGATGAAAAAGAGATAGAGAAATCGGCTTCAATCGCCGAAGCGGTCAACTTCATAAAAGAGAAAGAGGGGGATTATAAAAGTCAGATCAGCCAGGGAGGAACAAATGTAAGCGGAGGGCAGCGTCAAAGGTTAGCAATAGCCCGAGCTATTGCCTCTAACCCCCCCATTTTAATATTTGACGACAGTTTTTCTGCTCTGGATTTTAAAACTGAGAGTAAAATCAGAGCCAACATCGCAAAAGAGTTAAAAGATACAACCCTCTTTATAGTCGCTCAACGAGTCAGCAGTATTACAGATGCCGATGAGATTTTAGTCTTGGATGAGGGACGGCTTGTCGGAAAAGGAAAACATAAAGAGCTGATGAAAAACTGTAAAGTTTACCAGGAGATTGCAGCCTCTCAACTTACCCAAAAGGAGCTAAACGGTTATGAAAGATAATGAAAAAAGTTCACAGATGGGTAAAGTATCTATACCGATGAGAGGTCCGGGCCGTCACCGCTCGATGATGAGCCCCCCTCAGAAAGCTAAAAACTTCAAACTTACTTTAAAGAGGCTTCTGATGGAGATGAGCAGCTATAAGGTCTCTTTGGTGGTAGTAACCCTTATGGCAATCGCGGGAACTGTATTTACAATAATAGGGCCCAAAGTGCTTGGAATGGCTACAACTACCGTCTTTGAGGGTGTAACAAGTATAGCAACTTCTAAAGGGTCTTTAAATTTTGCCAAAATCGGATACTACTTAAAGATAACGGCTGTTCTTTATGCGGCAAGTGCCCTTGCAATGTTTTTACAGGGCTTTATATTAAGCAATATCTCTCAAAAGATTTCTCAACAGCTGAGAAGCAAGGTGAGCCAAAAAATTCATTCGATGAGTCTTGGCAGTTTTGACAAAGCCTCCCACGGTGATATTCTTTCCAGAATCACCAACGATATCGACACGGTCAGTCAAAACCTCAATCAAGGACTGATGCAAATATTGGTTGCCGCCGTTACCCTTGTCGGGGTAATCATAATGATGTTTACCATCAGTTGGATAATGAGTCTCGTTACCCTCTTAATTTTACCGATTGCCCTGATTTTTATCGGCAAAGTCGTAAAATTCAGTCAACAATATTTTTCGACTCAACAGGAGAGCTTAGGCAAACTTAACGCCATAGTAGAGGAGAGTTACTCAGGCCATGTTGTTGTGAAAGCATTTTCGGTTGAAGAACAGTTCATAACAAAATTTGATGAGACCAACGAACAGCTGTACAACTCCGCTTGGAAAAGTCAGTTTCTCTCCGGTTTGATGATGCCGATAATGCAAGGCTTGGGAGATTTAGGATATGTTGCAATAGCCCTTCTGGGGGGAATTTTAGTGGCAAGCGGCCAACTGCCCATCGGCGATATCCAAGCCTTTATTCAGTATATCCGTAACTTCATGCACCCCATCAGAACAGTTGCCCAGGTAACTAACATGGTTCAGTCAACCGTTGCTGCAGCCGAAAGAGTTTTTGAGTTTCTAAAAGAGGAGGAAGAGCTGGACAGCCCCAGTAGCTGCATATTAGGACGCCTAGAAGGGGAAGTTGAATTCGATAACGTTATATTCGGTTACAATCCAAAGATTCCTGTTATCCAAGGATTTTCAGCTAAAATAGAACCCGATATGAAAGTCGCAATAGTCGGACCGACCGGAGCCGGAAAAACCACCCTAGTAAAACTGTTGCTCCGTTTCTATGATTTACAGGGAGGCTCAATCAAAGTCGACGGTAACGATATTACAACCTTCAGCCGAAAGGACTTGCGAAGCCATTTTGCAATGGTCTTACAGGATGCATGGCTCTTTAGCGGAACAATCAGAGAAAATATAAGATACGGAAAATTAAATGCAACAGACCAAGAGATTGAAGCAGCCGCAAAAGCTGCCCGAGTTGACCACTTTATCCACACTCTGCCCGACGGTTATGATACACTGATTAACGAAGAGTCAACAAACATCTCCCAGGGACAACGACAGCTTATAACAATCGCAAGAGCACTGTTGGCCAACCCTTCAATTCTGATACTTGATGAGGCTACCAGCAGTGTCGACACCCGTACGGAAGTTCTGATTCAGGAGGCAATGAGAACGCTAATGGAAGGTAGAACCAGTTTTGTAATTGCTCATCGCCTCTCTACCATCAGAGACGCCGATTTAATATTAGTACTAAAAGAGGGAAATATTGTTGAACAGGGGACTCACTCGCAGCTGTTGCAACAGGGAGGTTTTTACCACTCTTTATATACAGCTCAGTTTGAAAAACCCCTAGTAGAGTAGCGATTATAGCAAGATTGATACTACTTCAATCTTGCATTATTACAAATCGGAGGGGAGATGACTGTTGGTCTTGATATAGGCTCAACAACCATAAAATGTGTCGTTTTAAACGATGGCGGGGATATTATATTCTCTTTCTATGAGCGCCACCTCTCACAGATTCTTAACCAAAGCGCCAATCTGCTTTATAAAATCAACAAAGAGATTCTCAAAGGAGACCATGCAAAATTGATGCTCAGCGGCTCAGCCGGTATGGGGGTAGCAGATCGTTATGCACTGCCTTTTGTTCAAGAAGTTTACGCTACCCGAATTGCTGCCAGACGCCTGATTCCCCAAACTGATGTCATAATTGAATTGGGAGGCGAAGATGCCAAAATCCTCTATCTAAGCGGAGGAATGGATGTAAGGATGAACGGTTCCTGTGCTGGAGGAACCGGAGCTTTTATAGACCAGATGGCTTCTCTTTTGGAACTGACACCTACTGAGTTGGATCAACTGGCTTGTACAGCCGAAAAAACTTACACCGTTGCCTCCCGGTGTGGTGTTTTTGCCAAATCCGATATCCAACCATTACTGAACCAAGGTGCCCATAAAAAGGATATAGCCGCAAGCATCTTTCACGCCGTCGTAAATCAAACAATCGCCGGTCTCTCTCAAGGAAGACCCATCAAAGGAAACATTGTCTACTTGGGGGGGCCTCTGACTTTTATGCAACAACTTAGATTAACCTTTGACCAAGTGCTTAAAACAGAAGGTTTTTGCCCCCCAAACTCCCTCTACTATGTTGCTTTGGGTGCCGCTTACTGTGCAACAACCGAAATCGATATAGCCGAGACGGTAAAAAAGCTAAGAAACCCAACAAAGATTAATCCGGTAGCTTCAATAAAACCCCTTTTTAAAAATGAAGAGGAGTATTTAGAGTTCTCTTTTAGACACTCAGAAGCCCGTGTCCCCCACGGAGAATACATAGAGGGCAAAACTTACTTCTTTGGAATCGATGCCGGTTCCACAACCGTAAAGAGTGTCCTCATAGATGAAGAGGGGACAATTGTCGATTCTGCCTACCAAAGCAACAGCGGAAATCCGATACCGATTATAAAAGAGACCTTGCAACGCCTTTATGCAACGTATCCTGCCATTGCCATCGGCGGCAGCGCAGTTACCGGTTACGGAGAGGAGATAATCAAAGAGGCCTTCAGTGTTGATGAAGGCTTAGTTGAAACAGTAGCCCATTTTACTGCAGCCAAACACTTTTTACCTGAAGTTGAGTTTGTCATTGACATAGGCGGCCAAGACATAAAGTGTTTTAAAATTCACAACGGAGTTATCGACAACATCTTTTTAAATGAAGCATGCTCAAGCGGATGCGGTTCATTTTTACAAACATTTGCCCAAGCATTAGGCTACAGTGTTGAAGATTTTGCAACTCTTGGTCTTTTTGCCAAAAACCCTGTTGACTTAGGCTCAAGGTGTACTGTTTTTATGAACTCCTCGGTGAAACAAGCTCAGAAAGAGGGCTCAACGGTTGAAGACATCAGTGCAGGACTCTCCATCAGTGTAGTAAAAAATGCCCTTTATAAAGTTATAAGGGCAGCCTCGAAAGACTCTTTGGGAGAACATATAGTTGTTCAGGGAGGGACTTTTCACAACGATGCCGTTTTGCGGGCATTTGAAACGGAGTTAAACCGCAACGTTGTCAGACCCACCATCAGCGGTCTCATGGGCGCTTACGGAGCTGCCCTGCACGCCAAGGATACAGCCAAAGGAGTCTCTACCCTCATCTCGGAAAAAGAGTTGAGAGATTTTAAACATCATGTAAAGGTTGCAACCTGTCGCCTCTGTACAAACAACTGTCGCCTGACGATAAACACTTTCAGTAACAATAAACGTTATATCAGCGGAAACAGATGTGAAAGGCCAATCACCAATAAATCAAAAAGTGATGAACTTAACATCTACAGCTGGAAGCTCAGACAAATCGAGAAATTGAATCTCTTTGGCGAAGAAAAAATTGGTGAGGATACAATTGCAATTCCCTTGGTGCTTAACACGTTTGAGCTAATCTATTTCTGGAAAGCCTTTTTTGAAACTTTGGGCAAAAAAGTTGTTATCTCAAAATTCTCCAATCGGGAACTTTATCTTTTAGGCCAAGGAACAATTCCCAGTGATACCGTCTGTTTTCCCGCAAAATTAGTCCACGGACATATCCAAGAACTGATTAATCGGGGAGCGAAAACCATCTTCTATCCCTGTATGACCTACAACTTAGATGAAAACTTAGGTGACAACCACTTCAATTGCCCTGTGGTAGCCTACTACCCCGAAGTCATAGAGGCAAATGTTGAAGAACTTAAAGGAATCAATTTTATAAACGACCACATCGGTTTACACCGTAAAAATGATTTTGTAAAAAAAATCGCTATGATACTTGAGCCATACATCGGTTCGATTGACCCCTCCCTTATTAAAAAAGGGGTGAAAAACGGATTCTTTGCCTATGAAACTTATCTGAAAGAACAGTTTGAGGAGGCTCAACAAATAATAGATTCTGCTAGAATCGAGAATAAGAAGATTATAGTTTTGGCCGGACGACCCTACCATGCAGATCCCGAAGTAAACCATGCTCTTGATAAACTGATAAGTAATTTTGATGTGGCTATTATCAGTGAAGACTCCCTAAATCATCCGAATAAGAAGACTGC
>JBAYOE010000005.1:0-23685 GCA_041678405.1 Sphaerochaetaceae bacterium
GGAATGAGCATTACAAAAAAGACATTTGTAAATCATATCTTTGATAGGGAAAGTGAAGAAGAACATGTGCAACAATTTAATAAAACTTTAAAAAGAATGAAAGATTCTCAGAAAATAGGTAAAACTATAACCTATTGCCTAGGGTACAGCAATTTTGCTTTTGAGCTTTGGATGATACTCCATAAATCTGATTGTTATAAACCTTTTAATTATCGACACCAATATTTGAAACTGTTAAACGAAGCCTACAAAGAAAAGTTTATAAGTTTAGACGAATATAAAAGTGAGGACAATTTCAAAAAATTACTCAAAAAACTAATTTTAACAGATGTTTGGATTGCTATAGACAGAGCGAACAATATAATGATTCGGAACAAAATGAATGGCTATATTTTGCACGAATACTGTGGATTCAAGTATTACACTGTGAATCCCTCACTATCTGTGGGCAATATTTTCCAAAACATTTTAGAGGAGAGCAGGGTACCTAAATCATAGTTTCCTCTAAGTAAAGAGCAACTTTTCAACCAAACTCCCAACATTGGTACCTAATTGCTCTTTTAGTAAATTTATTTCATGCGCATAATATCTTTGCAAGTTAATAGCTGTTTCAATTTTATCCATAAACTGGTCTTCAAAATTTATATTTGCTTTGTCATATCCATCGAAGTGTGTATCTAGTAGTTTTTCTATATATCTTTTTTTATTTTCTCTTCTATTTTCCAGCAGTTTTTCTTTTGGATATTTTAGGACATCTTCTGTGTGAAGAAGTAACCAAAACTCAAAAGTTGGGTTTGAAACGAACAGGTTTATGTTCTTCTCTCTACAAATATTAATCACACTCTCTAATTGCTCTAAAGAAAGGTTTTGGTTGTCACGGTCAATTACTAAACAGATTTGATCATAATCTTCAATATAGAGAAGTTCTTGTTGAGAAATATATGTTGATATTCTTTCAATTTGCTTTATTAAAAGGCTGTTAGTCCAACTGCTTTTTATTAACTCCTTAATAAATTCATCTTTATCTTCAATATTTTCTTCCAAACTGCTATCAGGGAACAATTGTTTAAAGGTTTCAAGAAAATGGTTTTTTAGTTCTTTTGAATCCAACATGTTAAAAGACTTGCTTTTACAGCAAAAGTCGACAATTTTATCAATCACCATTGCAGGAGTGTTGTATTGTTCTAAATGTTCTATTAGATATTTTAATGTTTTTATTGGGTGACTCTCAGATTCAGAAACTATTCCCCGACGAAGGGGAATTATCTCTATCAGAGATGATATATTAAGTTCCAATTTGTTGTTATTTTTTCCTTCAAAGTATTGGATTTCTGTTTTCTCACCCTCAAAAGCGATTATGAATTTAACCCTTTCATCCATCTCTTTTTTAAAATGAGAAGTTCTTTTCCCATACTCTTTTTCTATTCTCATTCGATATTATTACCTTCAAGTGGGTAGAGCTTATTAAAAATGGGAACTCCCCCATACCTTCCCTCTAAATAGGCTTTATCTATTTTCCTGTCAAAGCGGACATTGTACTCATCTAAAGAATATAATGTTGATGAGCCTTCTTTATTTTTGTCGATTAACCATATCTCATCCTGTCTTAATAAGTCAAAATCTAGCAATCTTGATTCATGTGTAGTAATAATTAATTGTATGTTCTTTTCTACTGCATATTCTAAAAATAACTTTGCAAAACGGTAGGTTAGTTGAGGATGAAGACTACGGTCTATTTCATCAATTATAAAAACTTTATTATTGGTTAATAACACTTCTAATAAATCAATTATCTTCTTTGTTCCGTCAGACTCTTCACTGAAAGAGAAAAGAGGCATCTCTTTTCTGTGAGAAAATTTTAAGGTAGAGGCTTTTACGTTTCGTTCTTTATCCGCTTCAACCAAATAATACGAATCTAAAATGGTAAAAATTATTGCATGAGTTGATTTAGATTTTTGGGCTTCATTTTGAATACTGTTGATAGCAGCTGTAACATCTTTTGTTATTTCTCTAGATACAGAGCTTAACTCATGTTCTAAATTTACTTCTTCTTCAAAATAATCTTCTATATCAATTCCGAAGTTTTTAAAAAGTGAGATTATTTTGGTTTTCTCTTTGCCTATCCAAAAATTCGGTGAAGGAGATAGTGGTCTGTTAGGATATGAAACTTCTAACTTAAAATAAAACCATTCAAAAATTTTCCTAAAAATAATTAAGTCACTGTTTTCTTTATATAAATGATCTTTGTTTTTATTGATTTCGGTTAAAAACAGGGATGTTTTGTTATCTTTGATATCATCTAAATAAACTTCAAATTTGTTTTTGAGAGATTTATCTTTGATAGAAAGAGAATGGGTAGTTGAACGTTCATTTTTTTCTATAGATTCCCTTTTGAAAATCTCAATATTCCTGCCACTGGGAAGCAATTTTATTAACCATTCAGAAATAAAGACTTTCTTTGATAATATTACTTCAAAGCCGTAACTATAAAGTTCATTATCAATTAAAATTTCAAACTCGAAGAAAGAGGGCTTAGTTAGGCAATTTTTTTCAAGTTTAAAAGCATATTTTTCCAAAGGTGGCTGGCTCTCTAAAGTACCAATAATAAGAGATTGCGCAAATGCAATGCTTTTAGCTAAATTAGATTTTCCAGAGGCATTGGCCCCAAAAAGAGCTGCAAATTTTAATAGTTTTAGATTATTTGTTTCATAAACTCTTTCACTTTTGTTAATAGGTTTGCCTTTTAGCATTGAAAATTCTTGTATTTTATTAAAAGAAAGGAAATTCCCGACATTAAATCTAACTAACATATCTAAGTCTCCTTGTGAAAAATTCACTTATTAATACGATTTTACTTATAAAAAATTAAAAATGCCAGAGTAATAAGAGAGAGTGTCACACAAATGTCACTCTTTCGAGTAGGTAGTATCTACAAATGTATAGTGGTAGCAGGACATAATTCAGACTTACAATCTCTTAAATAAGTAGCTTATAAACAATACACACACCATTGTTGAGGCTACTTTAATTTAAAATATGAAATTATTAATAACATTTTATGCTATATTAAACAGAAAATTAAAAAATATGAATATAATAGTTACATTTATGTTAAGTTGTAGTCTACAATATAATCACCAAGGAGGTGTGCAGATGAAAGTATTATCTGCAGTTAAGCTGTCTGAAACAGTGTCGGAGCTAAGAAAAAAAAAGAGCATGACCCAAGAAGAATTAGGCACACTGACAGGTATTAATAGGGTTATTATCGGACGTATAGAACGTGAGGACTTTTTTCCATCAATAGTACAACTTGAAGCACTGGCAAGTGTTCTGGGGTTTGATATTACAGACATATTTACTGAAAATGAACGACCACAATCTTTTATTGCTCTTCGAAGTGAAGGTATTAATGATGCAGAAAAAAGGGGAGTCGACACCCTTTTACAAATGATATTTGCATTGCGCCAGCAAATTTTACTGAGGAAAAAATTCGAACATGAATCGGAAAATAAAGCTTAGTATTCCGGCAATTGAAATAATTAGGAAATTAACCAAAGATGTAAGATTTTCGCTGGGTTTTTCTGCTGATCCTCCAATTGCAAATGATATATACGCAATACTTGAAAAACTTGACATCATCCTACTAGAACTTCCAATAAAAACAGAAAGCAATAAAGCTGCTTTCTCTGCAGCTATTTTGTGTTCGGATGAGGGTGATGAGAATCTTGTATTTATTGGACTTAATACTGCAGATTATTTTGACAAACAAATTTTTGCTATTGCACATGAACTGTATCACTTTTTTACTAAAACAGGATCACACCTCAGTCGACAGAATGAGCAGGAAAATGATTCTATAGAAGCCAAGGCAAATTGGTTTGCTGCGGAGTTGCTACTTCCTGAAGAAAAATTAAAAACCCGAGTTTTTGAAGAGTTCAAAACTTTTTCTTTAGAAACGGTTCAAGTTAAAGTATTGCTTCGCTTTATTGCGAGGTTACACTGTACATGGTGGCTCCCATATCGCTCTTTGGTGAAACGCTTGTTGGAAGTTCAGGCTATAACAAAGACACAGCATAAAGAGCTCTATGCTGTCGATGAACGTGATTTAGATGGAGAATATGGAAGAATCGGTAAATCAACTCAAAACAGTGTGTTTGCTAAATTAAATACTAAAACTATGTCAGTCGGCACCTCCCCGAGGGCGATGGAGATTATCTTGCGAAACTATGAAAATGATTTGATTGATGAAGATGCTTTTATTAAAATTCTAAAATTATTTGATAAGAGTCCCAGTGACTATGGTTACAATATAATTGTTTCACAAGATGATATAGAAGAATTTCATACTTTCATAGAAGGATGTGAGCATGATAGTTGATGCTGTGACAAAGAACTCAGCTTTAGTGTAACTCCGCCTTTGTAAGTTTTACCGATATAAATCTTGTAATTGTTAATTATTAAAATATCTAATATAATAGCTATATAATACTATAAAAGGATAATCCAGATAATATGTTAGCTATAAATCAAGATATTTCAAAACGCGTTCGTTTACGTCGAAAAGAGGCTAAATTTTCTCAGATAGGACTTGCGGAGCGCAGTGGTGTTAGTTTGGGTTCGCTTAAGAGATTTGAAAGCAGTGGTGAGATTTCTCTCTCTTCACTTGTAAAACTGGCAATTGCACTCGGTTATGAAAATGATTTTGAACATCTGTTTGAGCGAAAGAACTACCAGACTCTTGAAGAGGTAATAAATGAAAAGAACTAATTTGTTGAGTCTCTATTACCAAGATATTTTAGTAGGTAGATTGGCACTCACAAAAGAATCTCTATGTGCATTTGAATACGATTTAAACTGGCTTCAAAACGGATTTTCAATATCACCTTTTAAACTGCCTTTGGAAAAAAGAGTCTTCATCGCAAACCGAGATCCGTTTAACGGGAACTTTGGAGTTTTTGAAGATAGTCTACCCGATGGCTGGGGGCGTCTGTTAATAGACCGTTTGCTGATAAAAAACCAAATAAAACCGGCAGAATTATCTATTTTAGATCGATTGGCAATTGTCGGTAAGACAGGTATGGGCGCATTGGAATATCGTCCTGAGACTAATCTCACTTCAGAAGAAGTAAAGTTAAATTTAGAGAGCCTGGCTGCGGAGTGTGAAAAGATTTTAATCGGTGATTATTCTGCAAGTATTGAAGAACTTGTCAAAGCAGGCGGATCCAGTGGCGGAGCAAGACCAAAAGTTTTGATAAAGCATAACAGTGAAGATTGGATAGTAAAGTTTCGCTCTTCTCTCGATCCTGTTGATATCGGCAAACAAGAGTATGAAACATCCATTAAAGCAAAAAAAGCAGGACTGGATATGCCGCAAACAAAACTATTTGAAAACAAATATTTTGGCGTAAAACGTTTTGACCGAAAAGAGGGGGGAGCGAAAGTTCACATGCTCTCTGCAAGTGGTCTGCTGGATGCGTCACATCGTTATCCGACACTGGATTATGTTGATTTATTAAAAGCTACGTTGCTTTTAACCAGAGACTACAGAGAACTTGAAAAAATGTTTCGTTTAATGTGTTTTAACGTATTTTCCCATAATCGGGACGACCATGCCAAAAATTTCTCATTTCTCTATATCGATAATAGATGGAGAGTTTCACCGCCTTATGACCTTGTTCGTTCCGATGGACCTGGTGGGGAGCATACAACGGCTGTTGGCGGAGAGGGGAGAAATCCAACTGAAAAAGATATTTTAAAAGTTGCCAAAGAGACAGGAATTAAAAAATCTAAGGCTCAGCAAATTATTGACGAAGTAAAATCGGTATTCTGAATAAAATTAGCTGGTTTTAAGTAATAGATTTTCAATGGAGTAATTTAAAATAAAGTCTGTTGCTTTAGATTTTACTGCTCTCTTTTATAGGGCTTAAATTCTTGTTTTAAATCACCATCTTATTGGTTACACAACTGATTACACGTTTAGATAGAAGAATTTTATGTAAAAAAATAACCCTTATCATTTTGTTATAGAATAAGGGTTTAGATAATGCGGCAGACTGGACTTGAACCAGCACAACCTCTCGGCCACTAGCACCTCAAGCTAGCGTGTCTACCAAATTCCACCACTGCCGCTTATCAAGCAAAAACCTACACTAAAGCTAAACTTTCGTCAATACCAACTCTTCAAATCGGTTTAGAAGAGACTCAAAATAAAAAAGCGCATCATCAATCGGTTTTGAATCTTGCATATCAACACCGGCTAATTTTAATGCCTCTATAGGATAACGTGAGCCGCCCGACTTCAAGAACTCCAAGTACCGGTCTTTATCCTGTTTGTCGCCTTCCAAAACCCTCTTAGCTAAAGAGATTGCCGCACTTATTCCAGTTGCGTATTTATAAACATAAAAAGCCCGATAAAAGTGGGGAATCCTTAACCCCTCTAAACTACTTTTAGCAAAAAGTTTTACATTATTACCAAAATATTTTTCCAAAAGAATACTATAATTGCTTCTTAATGAACTGACAGTTATCGGCTCACCGCCTTCAACCATCTGGTGTATTACCTTTTCATATTCAGCAAACATTGTTTGTCTAAAAAGGGTTGCAACAATATCATCAATCTGTTTTCCGATGATATAAGCTTCCATTTGGGTATCGTTGCTGTTTTTTAGCATGTAATCGGCTAATAGCTGCTCATTAAAAGTTGAAGCGACTTCAGCTTCAAAGATAGTGTAATCATAAGAGGCAAAGGGGTTGTTTTTACTGCTGTAGTAGGAGTGCATTGCATGACCGGCTTCATGGGCAAGTGTAAAGACATCCCTGAGAACTTCCTCTTGGTAGTTCATTAAAATAAACGGATTTGAGGAGAATATTCCAGAAGAGAATGCTCCCGAGCGCTTGCCTTTATTTTCGTATCTGTCGACCCATCTTTGAGTTGTTAAACCCTCAGTTAAAACAGAAACATACTCTTCTCCCAGTGGCTGCAGTGCTTTTTTTATTACCTCAACAGCTTCTTCGTAAGTGTGTTTAACTTTAATCTCTTTAATTAGAGGGACATAAACATCGTAGTGACTCAGTTCTTTCAAATTGAGCACTTTTCTTCTTATTTCATAGTAACGGTGTAAAACAGGAAGAGCTCTGTTAACAGAGTCAACCAGATTCTCATAAACCTTTTTATCGACATTATCGGGAAAAAGAAACATTGTTAACGAATCATCGTATGAACGAACCTTGGATTTAAAAATATCCTGTTTTACCGAGGCATCATACAAATGGGCTAAAACATTTTGGTGTTTGTAAAATACGTTATAAAACTTATGATACGCTTTTTTCCTGACACTTCGATCAGGATGCTGTAAGAAATACGAGAAGGTGCTTTGTGTTAAACTGATTCTTTTTCCGTCAACTATTAAATAGCCAAAATCGAAATCTACATTCGTAAGGGCTCCAAAAGATTCTTGGGCTTTGGAACCAACTTGAGCCTGCATCGCTAAAATTTTCTCTTCGTTGTCACTGAGGATATGGTTTCTGAATCTAACCAACTTTTTTAAATAAACCCTGTAAGGCTCAAACTCTTTTGACTCAATCCAGCTGCTAAATAAATTTTCGTCAATCGAGAGGATTTCGCTGTCGACAAAACTGACTGCGGTTGAAAACCGATTGGCTAAATTTGTGGCTAAAGAGTAGGTTCGTTGATTATCGGTATCAAGAGCATCACCGGCATGAAGCAAAAAAGCGTACTGCATAACTCTCTCTAACCGAATCTGAACAGCCATAAACCACTCTAAAAATGTTATTAGATTCTCTTTAGAGGTTCCTAAAGTTCCTTTGAAGTTAAGTGCATCATTAACAAGAAGCCCTAAAGCTGAGTACTCTTTTTCCCACTCTTCAAAATTCCCAAATAGTTTTGTCAAATCCCATGTATCTTCTGTTCTTATCTGGTCTCTAGTCTTAACAATCATTGCAACTCCTTAATTATGCTAACCATTCTTTTAGCAGCGAGAGCCCGGTGACTTATTTTGTTTTTCTCCTTTTGAGAATAACTGGCCATGGTTTTATTGTTCTCACCGACTAAAAATATTGGGTCGTAACCAAAACCTCCCATACCAAAAGGCTCGGTAGCAATCCTGCCTTCAAGCGACTCTTGAACTACATAAATTTTGGTGGGTGAGTAGATTAGTGCTATTGCACAAATAAAGTGGGCTCTTCTGTTGTCTACATGCTCTAGGTTTTTTAGAAGAAAAGCATTGCGCTCGGCACTCTCTAAAAGGCGGTTGTGTAACTCAAAACCATAGCGGGCACTGTAGATTCCGGGGCCTCCGTTTAAGGCCTCTACAGCCAAACCTGAATCATCGGCAAAAGTTGGTATTTTTGCCAATTCATACAATGCTTGGGCTTTGCCTAAAGCATTTCCGACAAACGTTGATTCATTTTCTTCATAATCAAATTCAATATTTAAATCTTTGGGACTGATTATCTCAAAGTCCTTAAACAGAGCACTCATCTCAATTTTTTTATGTTCGTTGTTTGAGGCAAAAAGTAGTTTCATTCTTTGAACATAGCCGATTTGTTACGGGGCGTCTATAAGGCGATTTAAAATTTTTTTAATGGAGTGCATCCCTGAATCAACTGTTCCCTTAGGAACATTCGTCAGCTTTGCCAAAACAGTATGAGTGACAGGATTGGGTCTGCTTGCCAACTCATTTAACGCACAACTAAAGTTGTACTCGCATCTGTTTAGCTTTTTCTCTACCCGCTCAATTAAAATCGGCTCGGCATTGATCTCTTTAAGAATCAGCAACTCCCTTCTTAAAAACTCCCTGTCACTGAAGTGGCGGTTTTTAATGGCAATCAGTTCATTTGTCCGTTCCCTTTTCTTTTGTGATTGGGCATACGTCTCACTGATTATCCTGGCTAACTCCTTTTCATTCATATCTAAAAACTTTGCCAAGAAAGGGATATGGGAAGAGTGCAACTCATCAACACATTTTAATACAAGTTGTAAAAATCTCCTTTTGAAAGTGGGATTGCTTCTTATCCTTTTTTTCAGTTGTCTGCAAATTTCACTGTCACTGTTCCAGGAGAGTTTTTGAGGATGATAAGAAAGCGGTTCATCGGCTATTTGGATTTGTTCCAGATCCTCAACTGTTCTGACTAAACTGTCGTAACGCCTTTTCTCTTTTGCCTGTTTTCTTAAAAAGATTTGAGCCTGTAGGTAGGCAACTCTTTTAACATAGTGGTCAAAGGGGAGGGTGGTAAAACTAAAATCCTCTATGAGATGCCTTAGACGACCCTCCATTGAGAAGAGCAGTTCAACAGCCTGCTCTTCATCTAAAATACGGATTTTGACTGGGTAGGTATAAAAGATGCAGCGACACTCATTGCAAATTTTCAGATAAAGGGATGCTCTCTCTTTTAAAGAACTGCTTTTGTCCAGGAGCATCTTTTGGTAAAGCAAAACATCATTTGTTAATTTGCTGCTCATCTTCATCTCTCCTTTTTGGCAAGGAGCAAAGAAAGCATAAACAATGCCAAGAGACAATTGCATAACAACAGAGAAACAGACTTTGAAATAGTTTTTTTAAGTGTTAAATGTTTATAAAGCTTTTTTGACCAAAGAAATCAGTTTTTTCTTTAACTCTTCTAAAGGGCCTTCAACAGTAGCTCCTGCTGCCTTTTTATGGCCGCCGCCGCCTAAAGAGGCACTCAATTTGCCGACATCAACATTGCTGTAGTGACTGGCTCTGAAGCCTAACTCCCACCCATTTTCTTCAATGATTTTAAAGTAGAGCACTACCTCAACATCTTCGACACTTAACAACTGGGCATATAAACTGTCGGTGGGTCGTTGATCATAACCGTACTTATCTACATCTTCTTGTTTTTCGACAACGATAATCAGTTTACCGTCCAAATATTTTTCACTTTCCAAAAGGAGCTTTGCCAAAAACTGCCGGGATTCCAAAGAGTGAAAGCCCTCCATTCGGTTGTAGATATCGTTGGGGGAGACTCCCAACTCTACCAACTCTCCCATGAGGTTGAAAGTTTCGCCTCTGTATGGGCCGATAAAACGTAAAAACCCGGTATCGGTAGCCAATCCAAAAAAGATGTGATCTGCAATCTCATTTGTGATTTCCAAATCAAGAGCTTTGTAAAGTTGCATTATACACAAAGACGTGGAAAAGCTTTTAGGTACAATGTAGGCTAAATCACTATACTTTGTTCCTGAAGCGTGGTGATCTACCGTTAAAACAGTCAGTCCCTTAATCTCATCTGCCAAATAGCCGATTCGATCCATTGTCGAACAATCAACCATAACAACCAGAGGGTTACGCTCATAAAGGCTTTTTTCAATATGGGGGGCAAACTGATCTTTGTAGTGTTTTATCTCTTTACGTAAAAAAGGGCCTGCATTGGCAATGTGAGTCTCTATCCCCATACTCTGGAGGAGTTTTTGCATTGCGAATTGGCTGTGGATACAATCCCCGTCAGGACTCACGTGTCCTATTACCACAGCAACCGTTGCTTCTTTAATTGCATCGATTATTGCTTTTGGTACAGGGGGGTATTTAAACATTTCTAAGCAATCTCGGCTTTTTTAAACTCAACGAGAGGTTGTTTCATGTTTTCAACGGTTTCCCGATTCACAACAACCCGTTTAACCCCCTTTTGGGAGGGCAACTCATACATAACTTCAACCATTAAATTTTCAACTATCGATCTGAGTCCTCTGGCTCCCGTCTTTTTTTCAATTGATTTCTCGGCAATAGCTTCAATTGCCTCATCTTTAAAGACAAGTTCGACACCGTCCATTTTTAAACTGGCTGTATATTGTTTAATGATTGAGTTCTTGGGCTCAACGATAATCTTCATTAAATCCTCTTTGGTGAGGTTATTTAGAGCAACATGGAGGGGAAGACGTCCGATAAATTCGGGGATAAGTCCGAATTTAATTAAATCATCCGGATGCAACTGTTTAAACAAAGCGGCTGTATCTTTCTCTTCCAAAGCGGTAAGTTTTGCCCCAAAACCCATCTGATGGGCGGCAACCCTTTTTTCAATAACTTTATCGAGACCGACAAAAGCTCCGCCGCAGATAAAAAGGATATTGCGGGTATCGATTTTTAACATCTCTTGATTGGGGTGTTTTCTTCCGCCCTGAGGAGGAACAGAAGCCTCGGTCCCTTCGATAATCTTTAAAAGGGCCTGTTGAACACCTTCGCCCGAGACATCTCTGGTTATTGAGACATTTTCCCCTTTCTTGGCGATTTTATCGATCTCATCGATAAAGATGATTCCGTGTTCGGCAGCTGTAATGTCATTATTGGCATTCTGAATCAGTTTTAAAAGGATATTTTCAACATCTTCGCCCACATAACCGGCTTCTGTAAGGGTAGTGGCATCAGCTATGGCAAAAGGAACCTTAAGCTTTTGGGCCAGAGTTTTTGCCAAAAGAGTTTTCCCAGTTCCCGTGGGTCCGATTAACAGGATATTTGTCTTATCCATCTCAAGACCCTCGGCCTTAAACTCCCCTTTGTATTTAACCCTTTTATAGTGGTTGTAAACGGCAACAGATAAAACCTTTTTAGCCTCATCTTGGCCGATTACATAATCGTTAAGGTATTTGTGGATCTCTTTAGGGGTAGGAATTTCACCTAAAAAATCGTCTGTGACAACTTCATAGGTGGGATCTGCTTTGAGTATATCGTTACAAGTATGGATACAATCCTCACAGATAGCCACTCCCGGTCCGTCTATGAGACGTCTGACCTCTTTCGTACTGCGGCCACAAAAAGAACAAACCTTATTATTACGTGCCATTTAAGATCTCTCCATAACAGTGTCTACTAAACCATATTCAAGAGCTTCCTGTGCTGTAAAAAAGAAGTCTCTTTCAATGTCGGCTGCTATTACTTGGCTGCTTTTTCCGGTGTGTTTGGCAAAGTAATCAACACTGAGCTTTTTTATCCTAAGCAACTCTTTGGCATGGATCTGGATATCGGAAACTTGACCGTTAACCCCTCCCCAAGGCTGGTGAATCATTACCCTAGCCGAGGGTAATATCGAGCGTTTACCCTTTGTACCGGCACAAAGGAGCAAAGCCCCCATTGAAGCTGCTTGTCCTAGGCAGATAGTCTGCACATCACTCTTAATATACTGTATTGTATCATAAATGGCCAATCCGGCAGTAACACTTCCACCGGGAGAGTTGATGTAGAGGCTTATATCTTTATTTGGGTCTTCAGATTCCAAAAACAGCAACTGCGCTACAATTAAATTGGCAATCTGAGAGTTAATCTCATCGCCTAAAAATATTATTCGGTCTCTGAGAAGACGGGAATAGATATCGAAAGAGCGCTCCCCAACCCCTGAGTGCTCTATTACGACTGGAACCAAAGCTCCTTTGGTATTGTTAGAAAGATCAATCATCACAAATTTTCCTTAAGAGGTGATAAACTCTTTGTAGGAGCGTTTATCTTTCTCTATAAAACTATTTTTCTCCAAGAGAAAATCGTTGGCTTTCCCGATTTTCATATCATCTTCAATTATTGGACGGTAGTACTTTTTAGTCTGCTCCTCAGCCTCTGGGCCAAGCTGTTTTTCCACCTCTTCGTTTAAACTCTCTTCATCAATGGAAAAATTCTCTTTCTCTTTGATTTTCTCTAGAAGAAGTTGGTGTCTTATTCCGATTTCAGACTCTTTTCTCCAAGATTCAATGATTTCCTCTTTGCTTTGGCCTTGCATCTGTAAAAATTGAACTACCTGGTCTTCAGCCAAGCCCCATTGGGAAACAAAGCGTCTCCAGGCCGAATCAAGTTCAATGTCAATCATAGATTTAGGAACGGCAATTGTTACACCCTCCAAAATCTTTTCCAAAGTCTTTTCAAGCTTTACCCTGTTCATCTTAACATCAATATCTTCCTGAAGTTTCTTTTTTGTCCCCTCAGTTAAATCTTTAACTGTTTTGTACTGTTCATTGACATCTTGGGCAAACTCATCATCTAGAAGAGGGACATCTCTAAATTTAACCTCTTTAACACTTATTTTAAGGTTAAACTTCTCTTCTTCCCGCTCTTTTTCAACGACTTTGTCCTCATCTTTCTTTAAGCCGATAACATCATCATCTATTTTATAGGTGCTTGTCCCTTTACCGACAGTGAAGATAAAATCTTCCCTTTTTGTCTCTTCAATTTCATTGCCCTGGGCATCAATTTCAACTAAATCAACAGTAACTATATCGTCTTTGGCTATCGGCTGACTTTTGTCGATAACCATAGCATTTTGCTCTCTGAGACGCTCCAATGCTTCATCAATATCCTCTTTAGAAATTGCAACTTTAGGAATCTCTATCTTTAAATCGGTATAGGCAGGTAACTCAAAGAGGGGCATAATATCGTAAGTGACAGCAAAAGTAAGTTCATTGTCGATATCGACTTTTAAGTTTTCTTCATCCAATAAAGAGGGCTGACTGTAGGGCAGCGGTCTGTATTTATCTTCAATCTCTTTTAAAGCCTCTTGGACTGCCTGGTCAATTGTTGAGAAGACCGATTCCTCTCTCATGCTGGGGCCAAACTTCTGTTCTAATACACTTGCAGGAGCTTTCCCTTTCCTGAAACCGGGAATCTGAAGGCTCTTGGTATACTTATCAACAACTTTTTTGTAAGAGTCCGCTAAAGTCTCTTGACTTACCGTTAAGGATAACTCTATTGCAGAGTTCTCTGTTTCCTTAATGCTCTGTTTGCTTATCATCATAATTTCCTCATATCTAAGATTAATCTATAGTAAACAAACCTTACCTATGGTGGCAAGGGGATAACCCGCGCTACTATAGCAGAAACAAAACAAAAATGCGAGTCTTTTAGAAGTATCTGTTTACCCAATTGTAGATAATCCAAATAAAAAGAGGAAAAATCTTCCTCTTTTACACAGATAATCGGCCTTATTTTTATAAAAAATATGAAAACTGAACAATGGGCTAATAAAAGAAAAAAGGAGCTAAAAAGCTCCTTTTTGCTCCCCCGGACGGACTCGAACCATCGACAGGGTGGTTAACAGCCACCTGCTCTACCGACTGAGCTACAGGGGAGTGCTGTAGAACAATTGGCAGTTTATAGGACACTCCCTTTCATGTCAATATAGTTTATGAAATGTTTAATTTATAAACTTCCCAAGTTGATTCAATTATAGTTCTAAGATCGCTGTAATTGGCTTTCCAACCTAAAACTTCCTTTGCTTTGGCAGAACTTGCAATAAGTTTTGCCGGATCTCCCGGCCTTCTGGCAGTTACTTTTTCAGCGATTTTCATCTTAGTAATTAAGCGGGCTTCTTCAATGATCTGACGGACGCTGATCCCCTTTTCACTGCCGAGATTAACTATTAAAGGACTCTTATTGTTCAACAAATAATCAGAGGCTTTGACATGGGCATCGGCCAAATCTGTGACATGGATATAATCTCTGACACCGGTTCCGTCTTCGGTCGGATAATCATTGCCAAAGATCTCAATACAGGGGCGCTTTCCGATTGCAACTTCCATAACTACCGGAATCAGATTAGCCGGGTTTCTTTCCAAGTTAGTCATCTTTTTATTTACATCGTAGCCGGCTGCATTGAAATAGCGCAATGAGACATAGTTTAAATTCTTCAGTTTATTATACCAAGCCAAATTTTGTTCAATGGCAAGTTTTGTGTAACCGTAGTAATTAGTCGCCTCAGTTGGGTGGTTTTCATCAATCGGTAAATAGTGGGGTTCCCCGTAAACGGCGGCAGAAGAGGAGAGGATAAAATTTTTGACATTACTCTCTGCACAGGCGGCTATAAGATTCAGAGAACCGTTTATATTGTTGAAGGCATATTTAGTGGGATTGAGCATCGATTCTCCGGCAGCTTTAAAGGCTGCCAAATGAATGACAACATCCCAACTCTCTTTAAATACAGTTTTTAAGTCTTCTTTATTATTAATAGAACCTTCGTAAAAGAGCGACTGCTTTGAGATATTTTCCCTTAAGCCACTGCTTAAATCATCAAATACTGCAACAGTATCGCCTCTTTTAAGAAACTCAAGGGCAACATGGGTGCCTATATAGCCACCACCGCCGCATAAAAGGACTCTCATAGATACTCCCTCTTTTTAAGAAAACTTACCGATTATCTTTCTTAATTCAGCCAACTTTTCAGCTAAAAGTTCTTTTGTTGCAGCCTCGGTAATCAGGCGCAGATACCCCTCTGTATTCGATTTTCTGACGTTAAACCACCACGAATCAAACTCTATGCGGTAACCGTCAAAATCGTATACGGCAGTCGGTCTATCCTCTGTAACAAAGCGGTTATAGAGAGTTTCCATTGCCAAATCTTTCTCTGTGATGGCAAAATTTATTTCACCGCTGTTGGCATATTTTACAAATGAGTCAATAAACTGCGATAAACTAACCCCTTGCTGTTTTAATTTTGCCACAACATCCAAAACAATCAGAGTCGCAACCATTGCCGAATCACAGTAAAAGAAATCTTTGAAGTAGTAGTGACCGGCTAATTCTCCGCCGAAGATCCCATCTATCTCTCGCAGTTTCAGTTTCGCAAAGGCGTGACCGACTTTCCAAGTCACAACATCCGCCCCAAGACTCTTTAAATATTCGCTTGTCGAACGGCTTGTCCTGATGTCGATAAGAACAGAAGCCTTCTCTTTCTCTAAAAAATATTTACCGATTAAGCCTGTTATATAATCGGGTTGAATAAAGCGCCCCAACTCATCAATAAACATAACTCTGTCGGCATCACCGTCAAAAATTATTCCAATATCACTGTTATTGGCTAAAACGGCAGCCTTAATATCTTCACAGTTCTCTTCTATCAGAGGATTGGGTTCATGGGCGGGAAAAGTTCCGTCTAGATGGTCGTAGAGGTAGTGATGGTTCTCCCCCAAAAGCTCTTTGGTCAATAAGTTTGCCATCCCATGGGATAAGTCGATACTCAGATTCAGGTTTTCTATTGAGGAAATATATTTTTGTAAAAATTCTAAATAAGGGCTTTTGGCATCCTTGTTAATAATTTGGCCTTTAGCCGAAGATTTGGTTATGACTGATGTGTTAACCATCTCTTCGAGGTCTTTTAAACCGGTCTCATAACCGACGGGTAAAGACCCTTTTTTAGAAATTTTCATCCCGTTGTACTCTTTGGGATTGTGACTGGCAGTTATTTGAACCGAAGCATCAGAAGCAAAAAATGAGGTAGCAAAGTAGACCATTGGGGTAGTGGCTAAACCGATATCCCACACATCAGTGCCGCTGTCGGTAATTCCTGCACATAAAGAGTTAAATATCTCTTCACTCGATAATCTCACATCCCGACCGACAACAATATTTTTTGCCTTTAAGAGACGGCTCAGGAAATACCCTACTTTGTAAGCTAACTCTTTATCAAAATCTTTGTTGTAGATCCCCCTGATATCATAAGCTTTAAAGACGCTCACTGCCATTCTCCTCTATCGATTTGGCAAACTCTTTGGGACTGATAAGCTCAAAAAACAGATTCAAACCATCCTGTAGCTCAACTTTCGTTACCAACCTAAAAAAGAGACGGTGTAATAGGGAGGCCTCGGGAATTGAAGCGGCGGGCATACCGGACTGGGCACTGCGTAATGCATTGTTTTTTGTCACGACAGAGATACTTTTTATCGCTGAAGCATCAAAAGAACCTTCAAGTTTTTCGTAAGTACTCTTTCTTTTGCTTGAGCGGAGAGGGAAACCCAATAAGGAGGGGATCCTTTCAAAATCCTCGTAGTGGTAAGTATCGTTAATTTTAAACATAAAAACACCGAAATCCCGAATTACAGAGGCATCTGTTGCAAACCATGTGGCAAAAGTGCGGTAGGTGATTTTACCGTTAAAACGTTCTTCTAAATTTTTTAAAAATTGTTGTGATTCATTATCCATATCTTTGACTCTCTATCTTCTTTTTAGTTTATCATATATACTCCGCCACTAAAAGGCAAACACATTTAATGGACCAATATTTAGCCAAAGACTTTACCAAATTACTGAAAAATAACGCTGTAAGTGTCCGGCGTCAGATGCTTAACACCGAGACAGACGTTATGAGAATCTATGATCAAAACCTCGTTGAATTACCCGTAACAGTTGACCTTTACGGCAACTGGGCCAGAATAACCGATTACAGTGATTCTCCTTTCAGTGAACAAGAGATAGAGTCTATCACCGATATTGTCTGTCGTATGGCGTATGTCGAAAAAGAGAGAGTTATCTTTCACAGAAGAGAAAAAAGAGTTGCCAAAGAGCAACACGAGACCATCAACAAAGAGTCTTTGTTTGTCACGGTAAAAGAGAATACCCTTTTATTCAAAGTAGATTTAACAAAGCGGATTGATACAGGTCTCTTTTTAGACCAAATGGTAGTTCGGGAAGTGGTAAAAAGTATCAGCACTAATTTAAGAGTGCTGAATCTCTTCTCTTATACTGGCTCTTTCAGTGTCTATGCTGCCTCGGGAGGAGCAAAGAGGGTAACCTCTGTTGATTTATCGGCTACTTATTGCTCTTGGTGTAAAGAAAACCTACAAACCAATTTATTTGGTGGGGATAACTATCCGGTTGTAAATGGAGATGCCTTACAGTTTATTCAAGAGGCAATTCAAAAAAAAGAACATTACGATTTAATAATTTTTGACCCTCCCACATTTTCTAACAGCAATAAAGCTAAAGACGATTTTAATGTTCAAAAAGACTATTTAAAATATATCCATCTTTTAAATGCTCTTTTAGTAAAAGAGGGGAAACTGCTCTTCTCTGTTAATTTTAAGAACTTTGTTTTTGATACAAAGAAAATAGATGGATATGATATCATTGAGATTACTAAAGATATCCTTGCTCCCGGGTTCTCGGCTAAAAGGAGCTCTTTAAGAAGTTGGATTTTAACTAAAAAAAGGGAGTCAAAAAGGATGACTGAACAAAGAGAGAAAAGAAAAAAAACACCTCACAGAGGTAAAGATAACTTTAATCAAAACAGAAACAATGATGATTTTGTTTTAAATTATGACGATAACGGTTATACCCCTAAACGGGATTTGAGAGATTATCAAAAAAGAGACGAGAGACCAAAAAGAGATTATCAAAGCAGAGATAACCGAGCACCCAGGGAAAGACGAGAGTACCAAAGCAGAGACGATCGGCCGCGAAGAGATTACCAAAGTAGGGACGACCGAGCTCCCAGAGAACGAAGGGAATACCAAGGTAGAGATGAGAGACCCCGTAGAGACGATCGAGCCCCCCGAAGGGATTTCCAAAGTAGAGACGATCGGCCGCGAAGAGATTACCAAAGCAGGGACGACCGAGCTCCCAGAGAACGAAGGGAGTACCAAGGCAGAGACGAAAGACCCCGTAGAGACGATCAAACCCCCCGAAGAGATTATCAAAGCAGAGAAGAAAGACCCAGGAGAGACTTTCAAGATAGGGAGCAGCGACCAAGGAGAGATTACCAAGATAGGGAACAACAACCATCCAGAAGAACAGATGGACAGAGACCCAGAGAGGCTCAAAAATCGAGAGGCCCTAAAGTTTATGGGTATGATCGTTTTAAAGAGAGAGGTAGTCGTTCAAAACCCCAAAGAGATGAGAGAGAAGAGCAATAATCTAATTCAGACTCAGAAAACGCATTGGGTTTTCTGAAACAAAAAGATTGATCTCTTGGTCACTGAAAGGACTTAATTCAAAAATTCTAAGATAATTTGAATAGGATTCGACTTTTGCTAAATTAATCATAAAATCGGATCCAAATAATGAGCGTTCCAATATTCTTTGGGCGCTTTTTTTATCATCCAGTTCTTTTATAAAATTATAAAGATTTTCGTAAAAGAGGGGGTCTGTACCGCTGAAAGAGAAATCAGCATAAACATTCTCATAGGATATCATCAGCTCAATTATCTCTAAAAACCAGGGGTCAGATGTAAAAGAGCGGTCAAAAAGGACTTTTAAAGGCGATTTACCGATTGGGTTGTACTGTCTCCCATAATGGGCAAAATCTATTTTCAGTTTGGGGTAGTGTTCCAGTACCACTTTCCAGGCAGAAGGGTTGGTATACTGTTGGGCTAATTTGGCATTGACACCCCTAAAACCTTGGTCGTCACAGTGGGTGATGATAGCTATGTTTTTACTCTCACAAAATTGGTAGATATACCTTATTTTCTTTAACTTATCTTTCTCTTCAGGCCAAGGATTTGTCCCTAAAGGAGGATATAATTTTATCCCCCTGAACTGTTTCTGTTTATTCCGTTTTGAAGACCAATTAACAGAAAAATCATCTCTGATATAAGCTTGGAGCAATTTCTTAATAAATTCGAGTGAATGCACCTCAGTGTTTATTCCCAAAAAGGGGAAGAACTCCAACAAACCCTCTTTATTCTCCTTTTTATAACTCTCAATTCCGGCCAATGTATCTTTTACATAATCAATCAGTTTTTCCTGTTTTTCAGTCGTATAATAGGCTTTGGCATCATTCTCATCCAAAAGACGGGAGAAATCCATAACAAGAGGAATAAGGGCATACTTATCATAGGCAACGTCTCTGAAATAAAATTTGCCGTCTCTGATGTAAGCTTTGGGCGGATACATTAAATTATGGGGTTGCTTAGCCTTTGGGGCAGCCTCTTTCGATTCAAACTGCCCCTTTAAATCGGCCTCCATAAAAGCAAATATTTTGGCAATGGGCTGTTCAAAAAGACTAAACATGTTTAAGAGGGTAATTAAACCCTGTTGACCCCGGTTTGAAGGGGTCAACAAGTATCCGGGGGAGAGGGCTCCGCTGGTTATAAACTCAGTTATGTTATCGGCAATTGAATCAACAAAAGAGACAAAGTTGGGGTGAGTGAGATTCATTGCATGCATGTGCGAATCAAAAAAGTAGCGTTCCATAATCTTAGTATAATGAAGTAAAAGAGCCCGTCAATAAAAAAGGGCTCTTCAAGTTACCCCATTTTAGCAACTTTTTTACTCCATGAGTCTCTTAAGGTGACAGTTCTGTTAAAAACCAGATTATCTGAACTGTGGTCTCTACTGTCAGCCATAAAATAACCGTTACGTAAAAACTGCAGGTACTGTCCGCTTTTAACCTCTTTTAAGAAAGGTTCTACTTTTGCCTCTTTAATAACAGTCAAAGAGTCGGGATTTAAATCATCAAGGTAGTTTCCGGTCTCTGAACCGGGAACTTCAGTTAAAAAGAGTTTATCGTAGAGTCTGACTTCGGCATTTAAAGCATGCTTTACGCTTACCCAATGGCTGGTTCCCCGGACTCTTCTCATATCACTACTCATTCCCCCTTTTGATAGTGGGTCATAGGTACAGTGGACTTCTAAAATATTTCCCTCTTCATCCTTGATGACATCGGTACAGGTTATGTAATAGGCGTGTTTAAGTCTTATCTCGTTTCCCGGATAGAGACGATGGTATCCTTTGGGAGGATTTTCCATAAAATCTTCCCTCTCAATATAAATTTCACGGGAGAAGGGGACTTCTCTGGTTGAAGCTGCAGGGTCTTCGGGATTATTTTCTGCAACCAAATACTCACTCTTGTTTTCTGGGTAGTTGGTAATCACAACCTTAAGCGGATCTAAAATTGCCATAACCCTCTGGGCTCTCTTATTTAAATCTTCCCGAACACAGAACTCCAAAAGGGAGTGGTCAACCAAACTCTCAACTTTCGCAACACCAACACGGCTGACAAAATCGATTAAACTTTCGGGGGAGTACCCTCTGCGTCTGATTCCCGAAATTGTCGGCATTCTTGGGTCATCCCACCCCGTTACCACCTTAGAGTTAACCAATTGGAGCAGTCTTCTCTTACTCATCATCGTGTAACTGATGTTTAAGCGGGCAAATTCATACTGCTTTGGGGTGTGGTCGATATCATCAATGGAAGTTGCCCAGTCGTAAGCCGGACGGTGGTCTTCAAATTCCAATGTACAAAACGAGTGGGTAATGTTTTCAATCGCATCACTGATTGGATGAGTGTAATCGTACATAGGATAGATACACCACTTGTCGCCCGTTCGGGGATGTGATGCAAACTTAATTCTATACAAAGCGGGGTCCCTTAAGTTCATGTTGGGACTAGCCATATCAATCTTTGCCCTCAAAACATACTTTCCCTCAGGATGTTTGCCTTGGCGCATCTCTTCAAACAATTTAAGGCTCTCGTTGATAGGGCGGTTGCGGTCGGGGCTGTTTTTACCCGGTGTTGTCAATGTACCCCGGTACTCTCTGACCTCTTCACCACTCAAAGAATCAACATATGCTAAATCTCTTTTAATCAGGTTCACTGCAATTTGGTGCAGTTGCTCATAGTAATCACTGGCATGGTATAAATAGTCTCCCCAGTCGTAACCAAGCCATTTAATATCCTCTTGAATTGCCTCTATATACTCCATCTCCTCTTTTTCGGGGTTTGTATCGTCAAAACGGAGATGGCATTTACCGCCATATTTTTGGGCTAAACCAAAATTTATCCAAATCGATTTTATATGACCGATGTGGAGATAGCCGTTGGGCTCAGGGGGAAAGCGGGTGATGATAATATTATCGGTAACCCGGTTGTTTGCCAGATCATCTTCAATAATCCGCTCTAAAAAGTTTAAAGGTCTCTCTTCTTTTTTCTCAATAAATTCTTCTGCCATTATTATTCCTCTCCCTTCCAAAGGGGGTCAGTGATAAACTATCCTATCACAGAGACGATAAGAGAGAAAAGAGAGTTTAAGTAGATGACACACTACTATTGCCTCGCTACAATGGGATAAATGGAATCCCAAGAGAAACCAAGTCTTATCTTACAACTTTTACGCCTCTCTCTGCCTATTATGATAGGGAATCTGTTGCAAACCCTCTACAACATGGCCGATGCCTTCTTTTTAGGAAAACTAGGAAAAGAGGCAATAAGCGCCCCCTCAATCACAATGAATATAAGCAACTTTATAATTGTCTTTGGGGCAGCTTTTTCGATTGCCGGAACGACTATGTTAAGTCAAGCCTACGGGGCAAATAAAGAGAACAAAGAGCGACTTGATTTTCTTGCCTCCCAAATATTCTTAGTCAATTTTGTGATGAGCTTGGTGGTCACTTTCAGCGGATTTTTTTTGACCAGACCTTTAATGAACATAATGAAAGTCCCCTCAGGTTTAACTTACGATTATACCTACCAGTACATGAGTATTACTTTTCTGACAATGCCACTTATGTTCATCGACTTTATTCTGAGAGGAATTTTACAGGGAATCGGTAACTCAATTACTCCGCTGTTTGTCCAAAGTTTTTCTGTTTTACTCAATGTTGTCTTAGACCCAATATTTATCTTCGGTTGGGGACCGATTCCCCCCATGCAAGTCAGCGGTGCAGCCTGGGCCACTTTCATAGCCCGCCTTTTCAGCAGCGCAGTCTCTTTAATTATCCTTTTCGGTGGTTTTAAAGGGATAAAGGTTCATTTTAAGCTTTTAAAACCGGAGAAGAGAACTTTAACACTGATGACAAAAATAGGATTGCCGGCTGCCGTCGGCCAATCGGTTTCCTCTTTGGGCTTTGCTGTAATTCAACAAGTTGTAAACACATTCGGTACTGCCGTGATTGCAGCTTTCGGAGTCGGAAACAGAATTCAATCCCTTTTTAATATGCCGGCTCAGGGGATAAGTCAGGCAACGGCGATTTTAGTGGGGAACAATTTAGGGCGAAGTGACGATAAAAAGGCCTCCAAAATTGTTTTGATAGCGACAGCCGTAAGCGGTGCTTTTATAACCGTCGGAATGGTTTTAGTCCTTATATTCGGTCCTTATGTGATAAGATTCTTTGTGGATGACCCCGATGTCATAAAACATGGGGTGACCATGTTTAAATATACCACAACCGGTGTTATCCTGTTCGCCGTATTCACGGTGGTTTTAGGGGCCTTCCAGGGGGGCGGTGAGACCAAAGTTGTCATGATTCTTAACATTGTCCGATTATGGGTTATAAGGGTACCTTTATGTTATCTGCTGCCGTGGCTTTTTAATTTCGGCGCAGTAGGAATTTGGATAGCAATGCTAATCAGCAATTTGGTGGTCTCTTTTTGGTCTTTTATTCTCTTTGCAAAGGGAAAATGGAAAAAGAGAATAAACTTTTAACTTTTTCAAAAAGAAGTTACAGTATTAGATTACAAGAGGAGGGATTTCTTGGAGACCGACTCTAAATACAGAGGCAAAACTTTTTTCAAAACAATTCGCACAATCATCCTAGGGACAATAATAGTCCTTTTAGCCGTAATAATCATAGTTTGGACCCGCTCTTTAAGAGAAAAAGATAACTACGAACAGCAGAAGAAGGTATTAACCGAAGTCCTCCAGCAACAGGGAGAGGTGGGGCTTTTAGAGATGGCCGGAGTAGAGGTCAATGAGATATTCTACGGCGAACAGGGAGTCTCTCTCTTTTTGGGCAGTATGAGCGATTACCGTTACAGCTCCGAAGAGATGCGCAACATTGCCATCTACGAGAAAGCCAACAAAAGCGTCGTTCACATAACAACAGTCTCTTCGGCTCTCAATACTTTCTTGGAGATAATTCCAATTCAGGGAACCGGCAGCGGGGTAATAATTAGTAAAAACGGTTATATCCTTACAAATGCCCACGTTGTTGAAAATGCCACAGAGCTGAGTATAAACCTCCA
>JBAYOE010000006.1:0-21402 GCA_041678405.1 Sphaerochaetaceae bacterium
TGACAATTAAATCAGCAACCATACACATCCAAGCAACTTCCAAAGAAGCATTAAAGAAAATAATTAAAATAGAGGCGGGAAACAGGCGGACAACCCACATCCCAATAACACTGTTTATGAAGGGCCATTTTGTATCACCGGCTCCCCTCAAAATACCGCCGCCGACAATACTCATCGCAAAAAACGGTTGGGCAAATGCTTCAATTCTTAAGACTCGGGCACCGAGGGCAATTACTTCTTTGTCGGCAGTGAAGACTCTCATAAGTTGTGTCGAAAATAAAAACAAAAACAACCCGGCACAACTCATAAAAACTATAGCCCATTTCAAAGTTCCTTTGGCAAACTCTTTTGCCAAATCGCTTCTCTGAGCTCCCAAAGATTGGGCAACCAATGCTGTTGCAGCCATTGCAAAACCGCTGACCGGCATATAAGTAACCGATTCAGCAGTAACTGCCAAATGGTGTGATGCCAAAGCTGTTGTCCCTATTTTAGTAACTAAAACAGTTAAAACAATCTGTCCGATGTTTAAGGTAGCTCTTTCAAATGCCAGAGGGAGTCCGAGATTGAAAACCTTCTTCATAAAAGGCCAATCAACCCTCCAATCAACATTAAAAACGGGGGTTTTTAAAGGTCCTTTTTTAGCAAATAGGATTATAATCAGAATTAGAGCACTTAAAGCAGAAGAGGCAGCTGTGGCTATTGCAGCCCCTTTGACTCCTAAGTTTGCTCCCCAAATGTTGAGGCTTTTGTTTCCTATTGAGACTACTCTACAAGGGTAAATCAGAAAAAAGTTACCGATAATATTTGCCACGTTGGTAATTATATTTGCCATCATAGGTGAGCGGGTATCGCCGCTGCTACGCATTAAGTTGGCTAAAAAAGCAATTGTAATAGTGAAAGGGTAGGCTTTGGCTATGGTTGAGATATAATCAATGGATTGTGGAATTACGGCCTTATCTACCCCAATCCAAAGAGGCAGACGGTAGGCAACACTGTTCATTATTGTCGTAACGACAATTGAGAATGCCATCAGAGCTATTAAACTCTGTCTTACTGTGTGATGAACGGCCTTTTGATCTTTTGATCCGATTTGTCGGGCTGCAAAAACACTGAAAGCTAAACCAAAGGCGTACATAATCCCATTTACCAGCCAGATTGTAGAGCTGTTAGAACCGACAGCAGCGGTTGCAACAGCTCCCAAAGAGCCGACCATAGCCGAATCAACATACTGAACCATTGTGTTAAAACTTTGATCCAGTATTACCGGCCAGCTGAGAGTCCAGATAGTTTTACCTATAGAGTGTGAACTCTCAATGAGATTTAATGATGCCTCTTTTGCCATAAAACTGTTATTCAGCCTGAGCCAAGGTAATCGCGGCGGTAACAACTATGTCTTCGACACAACACCCTCGGGAAAGATCACTGACCGGTTTTGCAAAACCCTGTAAAATCGGCCCATAGGCTTCTGCATTACCTAAACGCTGAACCAGCTTGTAGCCTATGTTTCCCGATTGTAGGTCGGGGAATATTAAAACATTGGCTTTACCTGCGACCGGCGAATTGGGACTTTTACTCTCACCGACTTCTTTAACAATGGCGGCATCAAGCTGTAATTCTCCGTCGACTAAAATATCGGGTCTTTTCTTTTTAAGAATTTCGACTGCTTGGACAACCTTATCAACCAGCGGTCCTTTAGCCGAACCTTTTGTGGAATAGCTTAAAAGCGCCACAACGGGTTTTGTCTGAAGATAAATTTCACACGATTGAGCCGATGCTTCGGCAATTTCTGCCAATTGTTCGGCAGTCGGTTCCGGAATAGTGGCACAGTCACTGAAGATAAACGAACCATCGGCACCCAAATCACTCTTGTCGGTTGCCATTACAAAACAAGAAGAGGCACTCTTTATTCCCGGTTGCGTTTTAATTATTTGAAAAGCAGCAACCAAAACATTGCCGGTAGTATTTTCAGCACCGGCAGTCATTGCATCTGCATCTCCTAAACGAACCATCATAGCCCCGAATTTAAGTTGATCGGCAATTGCTTCATAGGCTTCTTCTTTGCTCATTCCTTTATGTTTTCTTAACTCGTAATACTCGTTTGCGTATTTTTCTCTGAGAGGTGATGTAATCGGATCAATTAGTTCAATATTGTCTAAAGAGACTTTTTCCTGTTTTGCGACCTCTTTTATCTTTTCAATCGAACCTAAGAGGATAACTTTTTTAGCCAGCTTCTGGTCGGTAATCTGTCTTGAAGCTATAACAGTTCTTCTTTCGCTTCCTTCGGGGAGGACTAAAACTTTCTGTTTTTCACGTGCTTTTAGTTTCATCGTATCTGCAAATGACATAAAAAACTCCTTATGTAGTGCTTAATAAACTGAGAATACCACAAAGGAGAAAGTATATGAAGAGCCACAGGCAATTGTCCTTAAAAGCTCTTCTGTGCTACGATGACACCATGAAAATTGGGATATATGGCTTAGGCCGATTTGGGCAGTTCTGGGCTTCAAAGTTGTCTGAATACGGAGAACTTATCTGCTACAACCGAACAAAAAGAGAACTGAATGATAAGAATTTAACAATAGGCTCACAAAAAGAGGTTCTAAACTGTGACACGATTATTTTTTGTGTCGCAATCAGCTCATTTAAAGAAGTAATCATCGAAACAACAGAGCTGATTAATCCCGATGCTCTTATTATGGACACCTGTTCGGTTAAAGAATACCCTGCTCTTATCATGGAAAAATACTTAAAGCCTACAAATAAAATTATTGCAACGCATCCGATGTTCGGTCCCGATTCAGCCAAAAATGGACTAAAAGGGCTTCCGATGGTTTTGAGTCCTATCAGAGTTGATGATTACTCTTACAACATTTGGAAATCTATTTTTGAAAATATGCAATTAAAAGTTTTAAAGATGAGCTGTGCTCAGCACGATAAAGAGGCAGCCTACTCACAGGGTGTAACCCACTTCGTAGGACGTGTGTTAGACGAGTTAAGATTGCAGCCGACTGAATTGGCAACAGTCGGTTATTGCAGTTTGATGACTATAGTTGAACAAACCTGTAACGATCCTCTGCAACTTTTTTATGATTTACAGAGATACAACAGGTATGCCCACACTGTCCGCCTTAATTTAAAAGGGGCTTTGGATAAGGTTCTTGAAATTCTTGAAACTCAGGATCAAATACCCAAGGAGCTGCAATGAGAGTCTCTGTTTTTACCTTGGGATGTAAACTAAATCAGTGTGAAAGTGAAGCTATTGCCGATACCTTTGCTAAGGAGGGCTTTGAAGTTGTCAAAAATCAACAGGCAGCCGATTTGGTGATAGTCAACAGCTGCACTGTTACCAGTAAAGCGGAACAAAAGACGCGTAGAATGATTAGGAAGTTTGCCAATGAAGAGCACAAGCCGATAGTTTTGGTTACCGGCTGTTATGCCCAGTTGGAACAGGAAGAGATTGAAAAACTGAGTGATTCGGTTGTTGTAGTCAGTCTTGACGATAAGCCCTCTCTTTTAAAACTTCCCGGTTTTTTGGCTAAATATTTGGTTGCCGATTTTAATCTGAAAGAGGCAGTGCGGGAATTTGCGGCTTTAGATAAAAATAACTCAAATCCATTTGCTTACGATGCGGCGACATTCTCTTTTCACAGTAGGGCGTTTTTGAAAATCCAAGACGGTTGTGATAACAGCTGTGCCTTTTGCCGAGTGACAATAGCCAGAGGCGATGCAATAAGTTTGGATTACCCGGAAGTTCTTTCACGTGCGCTTGCTCTTCAAAAAGATGGATTTAGAGAGATTGTTCTTACCGGTGTCAATATCAGTGCCTATAAAAGCGATGATTATAATCTTGCCAAACTGATTAAGCTTCTTTTGGATAATTTAGATTCATCAATGAGAATACGGTTAAGTTCCCTAGAACCCGATCGAATCGATGATGAGTTGATTGAGACATTTAAAGATTCAAGAATTCAGAGTCATTTTCACATACCGATACAAAGTGGCAGTGAAGCGGTTCTTAAAAGAGTGAACCGCCACTACGATGTAAATAAACTTTTTGATATTGTTAACGCCCTCAGAAGTGTAAAAGATGACCCTTTTATCGGTGCCGATATTATAACCGGATTACCCGGTGAGACCGAAGAAGAGTTTGAAAAAAGCTTTGAGATTCTTAAAGCACTTAATTTAAGTCAGCTGCATGTTTTTCCGTTCTCTGCCCGTCCTCAAACCGACCTTTTTGATGCAAAAGATAAGGTTTGTGAGCGAGAAAGAGACCTTAGAGCTCAGAAGTTGAGAAACTACTCAGCTTATCAGTATAGGCAGTACGCCAAAAGGCAAATCGGTAAAACAGTTGAGTTGCTTTTGGAAGAGAGGGGAAAAAATGGTTGGATTGGGATAACCGACAACTACCTAAAAGTTGAGCTGAATACCGAAGAACTTAAATTTAAGAAGGGGGATATTGTAACTGTAACTATCCAAGCAAAGTCTCTGTCCCTGCTACCCAGCGCTAAATTGGTTGCTTCTTAGAGTAAAAGGGGAACCACAGCCCTTGATTTCTAGAAAAAAGATGAGTAACATCTACTTAAAAGGTGAAAACTATGGAAGAAAATAATGGGGAAACTAAACAAAACTTTATGCCCGAATCTATGAATATGGTTCAAATTGAACAACGCTATTCACTAGAACAAGACCTTTTACATGCCGTAAAATGGGGCAATCCTTTCAAGGTAGAAGAGGTATTGCAACTGAGAAGAAAAATCATCGGTAATTTTATAAGCTGCGCAAATGAAGAGGGCTCCAATGCCCTTCGTAGTTGTAAAAATGAGTTGGTTGCTCTAAATGCCCTTTGTCGCTACTGTGCTCAGCAGGGAGGGGTACAGCCTCTTTATCTTCATAGCATTGCCAACAAATATGGGATAATGATAGAAAACAGTACAACCATTGCTTATCTTGACGAAGTCCTTTATTCACAGATAGCGCTTGAGTATTCAAATGCTGTTTTGGAGTTTTCTGTCAACAGTTACAGCCCAATGATAAAAAAGATAGTCACTTATTTAACCGTTCATCTCTCCGAGGATGTTAAAATCGAACAATTGGGCAAAATGCACAACACCCACATCTCCCATATCTCAAGGAAGTTTAAAAAAGAGACCGGGATGAGTATTCCCGCTTATGTCAGTAAACTTCGAATTGGGTTGGCAAAGCTCTACTTTGAAGACGGTAAAACTAGTATCAGAGAGATTTCAGACTTGCTGGGATTTAACGACAGTAACTACTTCAGCAAGGTCTTCAAAAGATACGCCGGAATGACCCCAAGTGAGTACATCAACAGTATCTACGAACGTTAACACTCTTTTTTAACTTTCCCTATCGGCAGGTCTCTTACGATATTTATCGGCTCTTCGTTTTGAACAACAACATTTGGTGAGACATCGTGCCTTATCCAGGCACTGGAACCGATTATTGTGTTCTCACCGATAGTAATATCGCCCAAGATTGTTGCATTGGCATAAATTGTCACCCGGTCTTTTATTGTCGGATGCCGTTTAGTTCCCCTGACCAAAGCACCACAGGCATCCTTGGGAAAGCTCAGAGCCCCCAGAGTAACCCCCTGATAAATTTTTACCTGGTTGCCTATTATTGTTGTTTCACCGATAACAACCCCGGTTCCGTGGTCAATAAACAGACATCTTCCGATTGATGCACCCGGATGAATATCTATTCCGGTTTGTTTATGGATTGTCTCATTGAGCATCCTTGGAACCAAAGGAACCTTTTGGCGGTAGAGAAAATGGCTGATTCGATGAATTGTTAAAGCCCGTACTCCTGGGTAGGTGAGAATCGCCTCTCTGACACTAGTTGCAGCCGGATCCCCGTCAAAAGCCGCTTGGGCATCCTCTTTCATCATCTGCTTAAGAGCCGGAAGGGCGGTAAAAAGAAGATTAACTGCTTCAGCGGCCAATTTTTGGTAAGCTTCGATATCATCATCTTCAAGTTTCAGGTGATTTTCATGGTAGTAAGCTAAAAATATCTGCCTTTCCAAAGCAAAACCGATTTGTTGCAATAATCTTAAAACGACCGAACGGATCCTCTCATACTTTAGAACTTCCAAATCAGAACGACCGGGAAATAAAAGTTCCATAAAATCTTCAATGATTGCCTCTATGGCTAAAAGAGACGGGATAGGGCGAAAAGAGACAAAATTGTTTTCTTTGTTTTTTTCAAATGTCTCCATAAATGGAGTAACAAATTTATCAAATCGGCCGTTTTCAACCATATATAGCTCCCTCTTTCAGTAGTAAATATGATGATACAGGAACACCGCTTTTTGCTCAAGGCAACTATTATAGAGTAACAGAAAAGCCTAAAGTAAACTGCACATCTGATTTATGATTTTTGTAAAGAGAGGATTCTTTTAGATATGTCTGTTTTCCTATGATGTCTAATTCATACCAAAAAGCAATATCCAATAGGGAGAATAATTTTTTAGGAAGCCCGACTTTCCCCCAAAATGAGATAATTGCAGTTTCTTCGACTTTTTCTCCCGAGGGGGAGTTTGTCCTTATATTTATTATATCTTCCCATTCGGTGAAAAAATTTACTTCTCCCTCTCTTAAACCTAATAGTTTCAAACCTACAACTCCCCTTTTTGGGTCTCGATAAGTAAACTCTATTTGGACTGCATGGGTGTCGGGGCCATATTTAAAACCAATATAATCGATATGTGAAACTATCCTATACTCAAGAGTTGGGTAGCCTCGAAACATTAAGAAGTCGACTCCGTTTCTGTGATACAGAGCAGGATTAGTATAAGCATACTCAACCGATGCAGAAAATACTCCCTTTGAGAAGGCTTTTGCCCATTCAAAACCACCTAGAACCCCGAATGCATCAGGCTGAGAAGCTGCCTCATTGGGTGCTGTGGCTTGATCTAAAACTGCTTGTATGTAGGTATTGAATCCTTTGCTTATGGCATAATCTATTTCAAGGTGAGCAATTGCATTAAACATCGCTGAGTTGTTTATATTATGGTAGATAAAAGCCGGATTCATGAAACGAAGATCAAAAACATCGTTACTGTACATAATATTTTCAGAAATTGAAAAAGTAACTTTATTGAGAATCCTAAATTCGAGACGGTGAGCCATGAATATTCTAAAATCTTTGTCTTTGCTTAATTCTAAGTTCCAGCCTGAGTAGGGATTGGTCTCGAAAAAGATATTGAGCCACTCATACTTGAAGTTGTCGGTAAATATATTTAAGCGGGCATACTCATGAAAATCGATATGTTCAGAGACAATAAAATTATCAATATGGCTGTTTCCCCATTTAATTCGGTCTCTCGATAAATTAAAATTCCATTTTTTACCGCCTACGGATGCTATTGCTCTTTTGGGTGTTTGCATATCCAAATCACTTGGCGGCCACATGACGTTTGTTGAAAAGGGGCTCGTGTAAAACAGGCTCTTTATAGCTATCTTTCCCGGTGGTCTTGTCTCATCAATAATGGCTCCAATAGAGGGATTCCCAACCCCACCTACATCAAACAAAGAATCTTTATCCCTAAATCTGTTTTTACTGTACTGTAAATCGGTGAATATATAGAAGAACTCTCCGACTTCAAATGATATATTTAGCTTAAGCAGACTCTTTCTTTTTTCAAATGAATAAACCCAATCTCTATCGGTAATAAAATCTTCACTGTTTGAGTGAGCATAGATTTCAAAGTTTCCATCAAGAGAAACATCAAAAGCAAATTCGTCTTTATAATTGAAACGCAAAGGTTCTTTTAAAAAAGTGTAAGATTTCTCATATAGAATAAGCTCGCTTGGAGACAGTTTTTCTTTCTGTACTCGGCTTAAAATAAGAGATGCCTCATTAGTTGTCCATGGTCTGGCTGTAGATGCTCTGCCCAATCCTTCGGTAAGATAAAGTAAATCAATGTCATCATATAAATCGGCTGAAAGGGGAATTACATTCTGCAAATTGGCGCTATATGAGAAGGACACTGAGAATATGAGAAGTGAGGCTAAATAAACAAACTTTTTCATTTTGGTCTCTTTAAAGCTTGTAAGAAAATCCGATGCTTAACTGAAAATCCCTGATTGTTCCATTTTCTTTTATATTACCAGGATTAACAATTGTTATAAAATCGCCTTGGGCATAGACATCTAAATTAGAAATTATTGTGTACCCACCTTTTAAACCAAGTACCAATGTCTTACTTACTGCATTTCTATCTTTAGCATCCGGGTCTCCGTAATTTTTAGTCCAGTGGGTATAGGTAGGAGTTGTCAGGTTTGCCGGTGGTTTGTCTATTGCTGGATTTTTATAGACTAAAGACCAGAAAGTCCATTTGTCGTGAGTTCCATGGAGCATGAAAAAAGCATTGCCCTCTGCATACCATTTCCCCAGTCGCTTGAATCCGCCATTTAGATTTATGACAATAGCATCAGGGCCGTACTTATAACCCAGAAACTCTTCTTGAAAAGTTAATCCTTCAGCTAAACCAGGGCCAGAATACTCCCTATTGGCAACGATGAAGGTAACTCCCGGTGTATTATAATCTAGTGCTTTCCTTTCTCCTGCATCCCGTAGGTATAAAAATGGGTCGGTATAGGCAAATTCCAAAGATCCATAAAACATTCCTTGAGATGCGGGCACTGCCGTCTTTACTCCTAACATATACCCAAAAGCTGGAGGGTCTGCACTGGTAGTAACTCCTGGTACGTTCTCTCCCGGAAGGGTAAATTCGTCAACGGCTATTTGACCGTAGATATTTAAAAACCTTATTGGAGTATAGTCAATTTCTAAAGTTAATAATGAGTTGGCATTGGAACGGATATAATAGTTGTGAAAAATCATTGTTGGACTGAGTATTCTCAAATCAAAGGTATTTTCTTTTGATTGGTAGACAATAGCTTCTGAAATTGCCAACCCCACCCGATTTTTAAAAAGTCTCCACTCAAGACGGTGGGCTAAAAACATCTTAAGCCCTTCCATAGGCATAGTCTGATTATGACTAAGAAAATCATTGCCGTCCATTATTGGGTAATAATCGTCGGGATGAGCAAAGAATGAGGTGACAAATGAATATTTAAATGATTTTGTATAGATTGATAGGCGACCAGTATTATGGTAACGCAGATGCTCCCCAAGCATGAAGTTCCCGCTTTTACCGGGGCCCCAAGAGAGTTTATCTCTGCCAATTTGAACAGACCATCCACTTCCTCCAAAAGATCCGAAAGCTCTGTAGGGCATCCCAAAATCCAAATCTCCGATTCCGCTTCCGTAGAGGAAAAACAAGTTTGTTGTAAATGGATATTTACCGAAGTAATCACTTGTATGTCCCGTGGTTTTAGAAAATTGGTTATACCTCCGCCCGTTAACGGGAATGGATGTGTAACCATAAAAAGAGTCAAGCAGTGTTGTTTCCAAAGAAAAGTCTATTATCGGTTTTCTTGCATCAGTATCCGCAACCCAAAATTCCCGATTCGTAAAATTTATGCTGTCGGTATGAATGTAAGCTTCTAAAGCTGCTTCAAGACCAAATTTAAATATTTTAGGTTCTTCTTTAAGTTGGGCAAAAACAAAATCATAAATCTTCTTTGAAGCCCCATTTAGTTTATTATAGTCAACTTTTTCAACCATCTTTAATAACTCATCACTACTGTAAGGACCTGCAGTAGAAGGCAAAGCATACCCGGTACTTAAGTATAGAGCTGTAATAGCTTCGTATATTGGGTTGCCTATAGGATGAATTTTTTGGTTATTGACTGCAAAAATACTAAAAGCTAAAGAAATTATGACAAGAATTAAAAATACCTTCTTCATAATCAAAAAACCTCCCACTCTATTAACTAAGCTCCTCGATTCTATACTCAATTGCTCTTGAATTAAACCCTCTTATTTTCTTATAGTAGTTTTTATGGATTATGAAAAAAGATTATGGCTCTCTATTGTTGAAAAAGAGCTTAAAATTATGGCATCAGAAGGCTCTGTTGAGGCTGAATTAGCTCCATTAACACTCCAAAAGCCCCCTAAAGAAGAGATGGGTGATTTGGCTTTTCCACTTTTTGCTTATGCCAAATTATTTAAAACAGCTCCCGAAAAAATAGCTTTAGAATTAAAAAAACGGATTGAGAATAATGGAAATTACCCTAAAGAAGAGTTGCTTGTCTTTGGCGGTTATTTAAATGTAAAAGTTGATCTTAATTTTGTTGCCAATCGACTGATAGAAAATGTTATTAGAGAAAAAGAGAATTTTGGGAACGGAGAACTTTATAAGAATAAGAGGATAATGGTTGAATTCAGCTGTCCAAATACCAATAAACCACTGCATCTGGGACATTTACGTAACGATGCAATCGGCCAAAGCATCTCCTCTATTTTGAAAGCAAACGGAGCAGAAGTTCTTAAAGTTAATTTAATTAACAACAGAGGAATTCATATCTGCAAGTCAATGCTTGCTTATCAGATGACATCAGAAGGTGAAACCCCGGCTTCCAGCGGAATAAAAGGGGATCATCTGGTTGGAAAGTATTATGTAAGATTCAACGAACTGGAAAAAGAGGACCCCACTATTATAATAAAAGCACAGCAGATGCTAAAAAAATGGGAAGAGGGGGATGTTGAAACTCTTAAACTATGGCAGCAGATGAATGATTGGACAATGGAGGGTCTTAAAGAGACCTATGAAAAAACAGCGGTTGAGTTTGATTACTACTTCTATGAGAGTGAAACTTACGCTTTGGGAAAAGATAAGGTTTTACAGGGTTTGAAAGAGGGGATTTTTTACAGAGAAAAAGACGGTTCTATTTGGATAGATTTGGAAGATATTGGGTTAGATAAAAAAGTGCTTCTCAGAAGCGACGGAACAAGTTTATACCTTACCCAAGATATAGGGACAGCGATAGAGCGACACAACATGTGGCCTTTTGATTCTCAAATATATGTTGTTGCCAGTGAGCAATCCTACCACTTTAAGGTTCTTTTTCATGTTTTGGAAAAGTTAGGTTACCACTGGGCTAAAGACTTACACCATTTAGCCTATGGGATGGTAAATCTGCCCGACGGAAAGATGAAAAGCAGGGAAGGAACTGTTGTTGATGCCGATGATTTAATAGAGCAGTTAACTCTGTTGGCCATCGGAGAGATTAAAGAAAAAGAGCGGGAAGCCGAAATCGAGAATGTAAACAATACGGCACAGGCTATCGCACTGGGGGCACTGAATTACTACCTTTTACAGGTAAACCCCTTTAAGGATATGATTTTCAATCCCGATGAATCGATCTCTTTTAATGGTAATACAGGGCCGTATCTGCAGTATATGGGGGCCCGTATCAGCAGTATGATCAGAAAGTTCAGCTCTCAAGAAAAGGAGTTTGAAAACGTGAGCGTAAAAGTTGAGCTTCTAAATTTAGCTGAAGAACGAAGTTTAATAAAATTAGCCAGTGAATTTCCGCTTGTTGTACAACAGGCTGCCGAAGAACTCAACCCTTCGATTATCAGCACATATTTGTACGACTTGTCCCGATTGTTTAGTCGTTATTATCATGATTATCCGATTTTGAAAGCCCCTTCAAAAGAGTTGATTAAAGCCCGATACACCCTTGTTAAGGTGATCTTGCAGGTCTTCAGAAACAGCTACGCACTGCTTGGAATTCCCTTCTTGGAGTCAATGTAGTTTTTTGTAACCTCTTGCTATTAATTTGTTGTTGTGGTATAAGGTAGCCTGCATATTTTAGAATGAGGAAGTGGATAAATGTACGCACTCGTAGAGATTTTAGGTAAACAGTATAAAGTACAAGAAGGTGCTGTTTTAAAAGTTGATAAAATGAATGTCGACAGTGGAGAAGAGGTTGAATTTGACTCTGTTATGGCCATTGCCGACGGTGAGAAATCGCTCTTTGGAACTCCCTATGTTGAGGGTGCAAAAGTTGTTGCTACTGTAGGAGAGACTCTTAAAGACAAAAAGATTAAAGTTTTTAAGTTTAACCGTCGCAAAGGCTACAGAAGAACCCAGGGACACAGACAGAACTATTCGATGCTCACAATTAAAGCTATAAAGATGTAAGGAGATAGAGTATGGCCCGTAAGAAAGGTGGCGGTAGTTCTCGCAACGGCCGTGATTCTAATTCAAAAAGATTAGGCGTTAAACGTTTTGGCGGTCAAGCTGTCAAGGCTGGAGAAATTATCGTCAGACAAAGAGGAACTCAGTTTCACCCCGGAGAAAACGTTGGTTGCGGAAGAGATTATACCCTTTTTGCAAAAACCAGTGGAACGGTAGATTTCCACACCCGCAGTAACCGTAAATACGTTCGTATTATTAACCAATAATTCTTGCATTAGTGCTAGAGGCATTAGATGTACGGATTTTCAGATGAAACTTATATAGACGTTGCCTCCGGAAACGGGGGCAACGGTTGTGTTTCCTTCCGCAGAGAGAAATATGTACCCAAAGGAGGTCCAGACGGAGGAGACGGAGGCAAAGGGGGCGATGTCGTCTTTGTCGTAAGGAATAATCTCCGTACATTGGCCCATCTTAAACAAATCAGAACATTCAGAGCAGAGAGTGGGAAAAACGGCTCAGGCAGACGCCGTTTCGGCCGAGATGGATTTGATATCGAAATACCTGTTCCGCCTGGCACTGTTATTAAAGATGCCCAATCCGGAGAAATAATTAAAGACCTCAGCGATGAAAGTAGGTGGGTGTTTCTAAAAGGGGGCCGAGGCGGCTTGGGTAACTACAATTTCAGAAGCAGTACCCGCCAAGCTCCCAGATATGCCCAAAGCGGAGAAGCCGGACAATCTTTCAGAATAGGTGTTGAGCTGTTGATTATTGCCGATATCGGATTTGTGGGATTCCCCAATGCCGGAAAATCTTCTCTTTTAAACAATTTGACAAACGCTCGGGCAAAAGTTGCAGGTTATCCCTTCACGACAAAAATACCCCAGTTGGGGATGCTCCGTTACGACGACTACGATATTGTTTTAGCCGACATACCCGGTCTCATAGAGGGTGCCAGTGAAGGTGCCGGAATGGGGATTAAGTTTTTACGCCATATCAGTCGTACAACCGGCTTGGCTTTTCTAATAGATTTAACCGACTCTAGGTTTCTAGATGCCTATGAAACACTCCGAAACGAACTAAAAGGGTATGCTCCCGAACTTTTAAAGAAAAAAAAGGTTGTAATTGGGACAAAAATAGATGAATCTGAAGCAAAAGAGAATTTGATAAAACTACAAAAGAAGATGGGTAGCATTAAAGTAATTGGATTATCAAACGTAAGCGGCGAAGGATTGGAAGAGGTCAAACAAGCCTTTATCCACTTAGTATCAGATTCCAAAGCTCAAAGTATCGACGATTTTGAAGCAACTGTTGATACCGAAGCCCATTACCGAGAGGAACCATGAGAACAGCAGTTATAGGTGGAACTTTTGACCCTGTTCACCTCGGACATTTACACTTGCTCCACTCCCTAGTTGAGTTGACCGATTATGAGAGGGTATTGGTAATCCCGGTTGCCAACCCTGCCCACAAACCCCACGAACCTCATGTCTCCAATGAAACTCGGCTGACAATGTTGAATTTAGCTCTCAGTGAGTACCACAGTCTCTACTTAAACGACCGGGAAGTTGAAATTATAGTTGATACGATAGAGATTGAGAGGGGAGGAACCTCTTTTATGTTCGATACTGTCAGTCAACTGTACAGTAACTATTCTGTTGAAGGACAAATAGGAATTGTTTTAGGTGATGACCTGCTGGGAGGCTTAAAACGTTGGTATCGGTTTGATGAGTTGCGCCATAAAGTCGAATTTGTAATCTGCAGGAGAACTAAAGAGAGACCCAAACAGATTCTTCCGCCGGGAGTCAGGGGGCGTTTTCTGGACAACCCAGTAATGGAAGACTCCTCTACTTCAGTGAGAAATATTATAGCTTCAACAGAGTTTGATGCTGCAATTCTCTCTTCTTTAGTTCCCTCATCGGTAGTAAAATATATTCTAGAAAATGACTTATACAGAGTTAGAAAACATAGTTAGAAACAGTGTATCGGCTAAAAGATTTAACCATTGCAGTTTGACTGCTCTTCAAACAAAGGCCTTGATGAGTCGCTTTTGTCCACAATTGGATAAAAATGTCCCGATGATTGGAGGCATTTGGCACGATATTGCCCGCAGCTGGTCTGATGAGAAATTGCTTGACTTCGCCCTTAAAAACGACGTAGAGATAGAAAAAGAGGAATATGAAGAACCGATGCTTCTTCACGGAGCCGTTGCGGCTGTCCTGCTTGAAGAAAAAACAAAAAAAAGTAACCCTAAATTGCAGGCTGCGATAAGGTGGCACACTCTCGGTTCGACAGACATGGGGCCTTTAGGCGCTGCTTTATATGTTGCCGATTATTTAGAACCCTCAAGAAAACATATAAAACCTTTTGACAGGCTTGCTATTTTGCAAAAAGAGAGTTTAGAAAAGATGGTATATCTTGTTATTGTTCAACATGAAATCTATCTTAGAGCAGTTGGGAAAAAGATTGCTTCAACAACCAAAAAATTAAAAGAATTCTTAGAAGGTGGGGGCAGTTTTAACTGATGAGAAAGAATGTCCTGGTATTAATACTGTTTGTTATTACCCTCATATTTAGCTCTTGTACACCAAAAGAGACTAACGAGTATTGGATTATCAGCAGTGACCGTTACTCCTTGGTTGTTGCCTTTAATTCCAATGAAGAAAAATTGGTTGTGGCCAGCTTGCCTAAATTGATAACTGACCTTTATAAATTACGAACCGAAACGGACTCTGATGAGAAAGAAATTGTAGAATCTTTGTTTAACATAAAAAGCGATTATTATATCAAAGGGGATCGAGTTGCCTGGCAGGAGTATAATAAAACTCTGATTCAGTTGGAGGATTTGGAAGCAACTGATGTAAGGGCATCTATCGAGGCCCTTTTTGCCTTAACTGTAAAACATCAAGAGGTCTTGAGGAAAATGGAAAGCTCCTCTACACTTGAAAAAGTTGTTACCGATAAAAAAACGGTTCAAAAGATCTTTAAAAATTTAGAGACAATTGCAAAGAAGGGGATAAAAATTAAAGTTTACGATATGGGACGCTTCATAGATCGTAACTTTGATATTAATACGCTAAAATTATTTATCGCCGATTGGTTTAGTACACTGTTAGAGAGGAGTATGATAGATGAGTGAGAAAGAGACTAAGGAGCTGGCAGAAGAGCTTGCCACCTTTATAAAAGAGCATAAAGGGGGCGACACTGTTGTCATAGATGTCTCGCAGCAAGCCGGGTGGACCGACTTTTTTATTATTTCTACCGTAACAAGCCTAGCTCATCTAAAGGGGCTTACCCGTGATTTGTGGGGCTTTTTGTCAGAGCGGGGAATCGGTGTCTTAAATCGGCATAAGCAAGTCTCAAAAGAGGGGTGGGAGTTAATAGATTGCGGCGATATTGTGATACACCTAATGAGCAGTGAACTGAGGGAATTTTATAACCTTGAGAAACTTTGGCACACAGCCGAGCATTTTAAGCTCAAGTGACCAAAAGTCCCTCATCTGAGGCATAATCTTTTTTCTTAATCGATTTAAACATTCGAACGAGCTTGGCAACGGTTAAATCCCTTTTCTCTTCCTCTTTTAAATCGAGAATGACACTACCGCCGTCCATCATTATAAGGCGATTACCAAAATCGATGGCGTGTTGCATGTTATGGGTAACCATCAGAGTCGTCAGATTATATCTTTTGATGAAGTCCATTGTTAAATCCATAACGATCTGGGCATTACGGGGATCCAAAGCTGCCGTGTGTTCATCTAAAAGAACCATTTTAGGTCGGCTTAGGACTGTCATTAAAAGTGTCAAAGCCTGTCTTTGCCCACCCGAAAGGAGTCCTACGTTATCTTTTAGGCGGTCTTCAAGGCCCATTGAGAGTTGCATCAACTCCTCTTTAAAGTGAGTACGCATTGTGCTGTTAAGACTCATCCTAAGTCCGCGCATCCCCTTTTTATGGGCAGTAATCATATTATCTTCAATAGACATTTTAGCAGCAGTCCCTTTTGTGGGATCTTGGAATATACGTCCGATTGTAAAAGCCCTTTTAAATTCAGCTTTGTTGGTAACATCTTTCCCGTCAAGAATTATCTTTCCGCCGGTAACAGGGTAGGTTCCGGCTATTAAGTTAAACAGGGTACTTTTTCCCGAACCGTTACTGCCGACTATTGTGATAAAATCGCCTTTGTTTACATTTAAATCGAGATCCTCAATGGCTACTTTTTCGTTAACTGTGTTGGGATAGAAAACTTTGGATAGTTGTTCAATTTTAAGCATCTCTGTGTTCCTTTTTATCGGCTCTGAATCTCTCTTTACTCCTTTTAAGGGCCTTTTTGCGGGCATCGGCACTAGAAGCGGCACTTCTGGTTTGGGCAATTATTAAGGATATAATTACTAAAATACCGGTTAACAGCCTCAAATCACTCGGAGTTAAGTTTATATAATAGCCATAGTAGCGACCTAAGAACATCAGAGCCTTATAAATAATGGCTCCCAAAACAACCCTTAACGTAATAAAAGAAATTTTATTGCTATCAAAGAGAAACTCTCCAATCATTATTGCGGCCAAACCCTGTACCACCATTCCCTGTCCCAAATTTGCATCGGCAAAGCCTTGGTATTGAGCAAGTAGTCCACCGCTGAAAGCTATAAGGGCGTTAGAGAGGGCCATTCCGATAATTTTAAGAACTTTAGGGCTGATTCCCAAACTGACTATCATCTGCTCATTGCTTCCCAAAGCTCCGATAGAGATTCCTAAATCTGTTCTGAAAAAAAGATCTACCAAAGTTTTTACAAAAATCACTATTAGTAGAGTGCCTATCAGAAGAGCCCACGAAGAGTTTACAAAACCAAAAACAGTTGGAAACTTTGTGTAGAGAGTCTCGATTCTTAAAAGGGGAACATTAGCCCTGCCGCCAAGTATTCTGATATTTATCGAATAGAGCATTGTCATAGTTAAAATTCCGGCTAAGAGGCCGGGGACTTTCAACTCGTTATGGATTGCAGCGGTAATTGTGCCGGCAACAGCTCCCGCAGCTGAGGCAAGAAGCAGAGCCGTGGCAAGGCCCATTTTGGAAGTGATGGCCATGGTTGCGACAGCGGCTCCCGTTGCAAAGGAGCCGTCGCAAGTCAAATCGGCGAAATCTAAAATTCTGTAAGATATTAATACGCCGATAACCATGATGGAAAAAATCAACCCATCAACAAATATTCCTTCAAGCATTAAAAACCTACTTTACAATTTTTTCTCCATTTTGGATTAAAACTGAAGCAGAATCAAGGAGTTGGGGATCAATATTTATTCCATAATTTTTAGCGACATCTAAATTGAGCCACAATTCAAAATCGCTTGCATCTGTCAAAAATACCGATCCGATTTCTCCGGCCTCTTTCCCGTTAAGGATTTGCTCAATGATTTTTCCTGTAGCTAAGCCGATTTTGTAGTAGTCAAAACCCCAGGCGAATAAAAAGTCGGTTCCCATTACATTGGAGGGATCGGCTGCCATGAAAGGGACACGGGCTTTTTTGGCAACATCGTCAACTGAAGGAAGGGCACTGACAACAGTGTTATCGGTGGCAACATAAATAGCATCAACTCTGTTTATTATTGATTGGAGGGCACTTTTTACTTCACTGGTATTGGCAACAGCAGCCGCTACAAAATTCAAACCTAAGTTTTTACTGGCTTCTCTAGCCTCTTCCATAAGGGCAACACCATTAGCTTCACCGCTGGCATAAATGTTACCGATAGTTTTGGCATTGGTAAGTTTGGCTAAAAGCTCAATTTGGGCCTCAACCGGGCTCATATCGGAAACTCCGGCAACTTTGTCTTTGTAAGGAGTATTATAGGAAGGAACTAGATTGGCCGATAGCGGATCGGTGACAGCCGAGAAAACAACCGGCGTATCGGGGAGGGTATTAACTAAAGATTGGGCAGTGGGGGTGGCAATTCCTACCGCAATGTCAACTTTGTTGTTTTTAAATATCTGTGAAATCTGGCTGGTAGCTGAAGCATCAGCATTGGCATCCTGAAAATCATATCTGACGTTTTTGCCGACTGATTTCAGATAGTCTTGTATCCCTTGCTCAACCGCATCCAATGCAGGATGGGCTAAATATTTAGAAATCCCGATTAGAGGCTCTTTCTTTGACTCCTGTATCCCAGCGCCAAAAACCATATTTGCTAAAATTAAGAGAGTCAGCAATGCAACTATTAACCTTTTCATAACAAGCTCCTTTGCTCTTTATTAGTTGCTCATAATAGACTTCAGTGGGATTTTTGTAAAGAGCTTATGCAAGAAAGTGCATAAACATACGCCCAATATTCAGAGAATTGGGCGTATTATGAGATATTATACTTAATGGTTTTAATAATCGAATGAATCTTCGTCGTCTAACGGTTCACCGTCATCAATAATGAAGGAGTCGTCTTCATCCTCATCGTCAATCACTTCAGTCTCTTCGTCGTCAAGAAAAAATCCGTCAAAATCGTCTTCATCTTCCTCTTCAAATTCGTCGTAATCATCGTCTTCTCTGAGGATGTTAGGGTCAAAACCATCATCGATTTCGTATTCTTCTTCATCTTCTAGCTCATCATCGAAAAAATCATCTTCCCACTCTTCTTCATCCCGATACTTCATGGTTTTTCCTCCAAGATTTAGATGATTACACAGTATGGCAATAGTTTTTATCTGTCAATGCAGATTTTATTCTAATTTCTCATATTTTTGTTTCTTGCTTAGCCTATGGTGAACTGGTATAGTCTAATAAGTCAAAAGGACCACTTTTTAATGATTGTAGTTGAAAATCTTGTTAAAACATTTCACTTAAGACACTCGTGCAAAACTGCGGTTAACAATATCTCATTCACGGCAAAAGACGGGGAAGTATTTGGCCTTTTGGGGCCTAACGGAGCTGGAAAAACAACTACTTTATTGTCAATTGCAACTCTGTTGCAAGCTGATTCAGGAAAGATTACCGTAGATGGTTTAGATGTTAGCACAAATAGCAGAGCCGTGCGAAACCGGATTGGTTTTTTGACCGGAGAGATGCGTTTAACCGGAAATCTGACTCCCAGAGAGCTTTTATACTACTTTGGGCAATTGGATCATATGAGTAAAGAGTATATAGAACAACGACTGGAAGAACTCACCGTAGATTTTGAATTGAGAAATTATCTAGATGTTCCGATAGCGAAACTTTCCAGTGGGGTGACTCAAAAAGTCTCAATTGCCGTTGCTTTGCTTAATGAACCCCATATCATTATTTTTGACGAACCAACGACGAATTTAGATGTTATGGCGACAAAGATTGTCAGTGATTTTATTAAAAGGGCAAAAGATGAGGGAAAGTGTGTCCTCCTTTCTACCCACATTCTCAGCGATGCACAGCGGCTTTGCGATCGGATAGGGATAATGTATGAGGGGCATCTTTTAAGTGAAGGACCACTAAGTGAGTTATTGGAAAGATACGGCAGCAGTGACCTAGAACACCTCTTTTTTCAACTGATAGAGGGGGGAAATTTAGCCAATGTTTAATGACGCTCTGTTAATCCTAAAAAAAGAGTTAAAGAATCTCACTAAAGACCGTAGAACCCTCTTTTCAACATTCTTTCTCCCTTTAATAATTTTACCAATTATTTTTATTGGAATGGGGGTAGTTTTTCAGTCAATCGAGGATAAGGCTAAAGAGACTACCTATAAAATAGAGATAGTAGGCAATAAAGACACCGCTTACAGAGAGGTTTTAACGAAGCACCTTTTTTGGCAAGAGGTTGGGGAGAATGAGGGTGATTTTAAGATTATTTTTGGCAACAACTACACCCCTGGAACTCGTGCTACAGTTATTCTCTCGTATGATTCAAGCAGTCGGAAAAACCAGATAGCAGCCGAGATGATTAAACAATCATTGGTATCTTATGAACTTGAATTAGCCGACAAGTTCCTTTCGCTATTTAACTTGTCTTATGAGGATTTGCATACACTTAAAATCATAATCGATGATACAGCCCAACAGGCAGCCCAATCGGGCGGGGCAATTTTAGCGATGCTGATGCCCTATTTTATGGTTATCTTTCTCTTTTCGGGTTCGATGAACGCCGGTTTGGACACTACCAGCGGTGAGAAAGAGAGGGGTAGTTTAGCCGTTTTGCTTGTTAATCAGGTCTCCAGAACCTCAATAGCGTGGGGGAAGATTCTCTATGTCTCTGTCGTATCACTATTTTCTGCAATAGCTACATTTATGGGACTTTTAATAGCGATGACTTTACCTCTGGGCTCTGTAGCGTTTGGCAGCCAAGGCTTAAACGGGGGAATCGGAATTGGTCCTTTGATTGTTATTATAGTTTCTTTGATATCATCTGCTTTAGTTTCTGCGGGGCTCATTACCGTTATCGGATGTTTGGCAAAGAGTGTTAAAGAGGGGGGATCTTATGTTATGCCCCTTTATATGGTGGTTGTGGTTGTCGGAGTGACAACTATGTATATGGATCCCAGTAAAAATATTTTTCTCTTTTTAATTCCGATTGTTAATACTATATTTGTACTGAAAGAGACATTTATGGGGATGCACAATATTCTACACCTTATGGTAATGCTTTTATCAAACTTGACTATAGCTTATTTTGAAGCAAAAGGAGTTTCAGCTCTCTTTAACTCAGAGAGGATTCTCCAAACAGTTTAAAGGTTATGAAAAAGATAATATTTATCGTGGCAATCGTAGTCTTTGTTTTAAGCGGCTGCGCCACCAGAGTTCCTGTTTCTTACCAAAAACCGGCAAAATACGATATGAAAAACTATCGTAATATTGAAGTAGAAGAGGTAAAAGTATCGCCTCTTTACAGTTTTATGGGCTTTAACCAAAGAGTTATAGATCTAAGTGAAGAGAGCGGCTTTACAGTTTACGGCGACTCTCAACTTTTTATCGACAGGTCTATAGCAAATCACCTGACTAATAAGATTGAGAAAGAAATTTTTAAAGAGACCTATTTTTCCAAAGCCGATGAAAGAGAGGCAACCGGTATTTTGGAGACCACCATTACCGCTTTAGAGCTGAAACAGTACATTTTTGGCAGAAAAGAGAAAGACGATACGACAAAATACTTTCTTAAACAATCTTTAGCTTTGGCGGTTAATTTTAAGGTTAAAGACGGGAAAGATGGAAAAAGTGTTTATAGTCACAACCTCAGAGAGAGCTACGAAAAGGAGTACTTACTAGACCCTATAGAGGGCTATATCCTCTTTGCCCCTTCGGTCTTACCTTATTTTAAAGATTTGGCAGACAGTATTGCAAACCAAATAGCCTCTCTCATTCAACCTAAAAGGGTTACATCCTCAGTGGCA